>JAGPEO010000136.1 GCA_018056925.1 Phycisphaerae bacterium | reverse complement strand
CGAAGACCAGGTGATTGAAGCCCTTAAACACAACGTAGCTTTCGGGCCGCAGCCCCAGGCGAATCGCGACACGTAACGACGGAATATTCTCCGGCCGAATCAGGCATATCACGCGCTGGTAGTCCCGCTGCTCGAACGCCCACTTCAGGACCGCGGCCCCGCATTCCGTGGCATAACCCTGCCCCCAGAATGGCCGATGGAGCATGTAACCCAGCGCGGGATGCAGCACGCCCTCGACTTCACTCATCAGCAGACCGGCCTGGCCAATGGGCTCGCCCGTCTGCCGGTTCTCGGCGAGCCAGTAGCCGTGCCCGTAGCGCTGATAGTCGGCCAGATGTTTCTGCAGTCCCTGCCGGGCTTCATCGCGCGAAAGCAGCCGCGGCCAGAAGCGCATCACTTCGCGATTGCCGACCATGTCGGCGACGAAGTTGAGGTCGGCCAGCGTCACTTCGCGCAGTACGACGCGCTCAGTTTCGAGGATGATCCGTCCGTCCATGCCATGCACAATACATGCTGGCCGCCATGCCATCCACAGTAGCCGATCTTCAAACCTCCACGCCGCGGCTGCGCTCTGGTGGGTGCCAAGCGTGCTCAAGGCGGGTGCCATGCCCAAGCTCTAAGCGCGGGCATGCCCTCTCTTAACGGCCGTTTCGGCGGGCCAGGACGGCACCTCCCCACATTCCCACTTTCCCACAGTCAGTGGCCAACACAATCGGCCCTCGTACAATTAGTCGTAGCTTTGGAAGGAAGCATCGATTGCCCGCGCCACCCGCCACCTTGGATTTTGCCGATCGCGCCATCGAGCCAGATGGTCGCGCCGTCGAGCCAAGTGATCGCACTGTCGCCGTGACTCACCGCGCCGCCGTCGCCGGCCAGACTCGCCACCTGCTTTCCCTCTACGCCGAATTGGCCAAAGTGCGCGTCTGTGCCATGGTGCTATTGACCACGCTGGGCGGATTCGTGCTCGCGTCCGGCGACATCGACTGGAAACGGCTGCTGTGGACGCTATTAGGCACGGCTCTGACCGCCTGCGGGTCGGCCGCGCTGAACCAGTGTTCGGAGGTTTCGCGTGACAGCCGGATGACACGCACTTGCCGGCGGCCTTTGCCTAGCGGGGCGCTGAGCCTTGGAGCGGCCCGTGTTTTCGGCCTCGCGAGCGGAGTGGCGGGATGGGCACTGCTCTGGTGGACGGTGAACGGGCTGAGTGCATGGCTGGCGGCCGTAAACCTCGTGATCTACGTCGGGCTGTACACTCCACTGAAACCGGTGACGCCGCTGAGCACGCTGGTCGGCGGGCTGGTGGGGGCGCTTCCGCCGATAATCGGATGGACGGGGGCGACGGGGCGCATCGAAGTCGGGGCGTTGACGCTGGGCGGATTGCTGTTCGTATGGCAGATCGCGCATTTTCTCTCGCTGGCGTGGGTCTATCGTGAAGACTACGCGCGAGCGGGTTTTCGGATGCTGCCAGTCGCTGATCGCAGCGGCAGAGTGACCTGCCTCGTGGTCGCGGCCTGCTGTGCGCTGCTGATTCCGGCGGCATACGGGATGGCGCTGGCAGGCGTTTGCGGCCCAACATACGCCGCCGGGTCGGTCGTGCTGGGCGGAGCGCTGTTGTTGGTGTCCGTCGGCTGGGGCCGCGCGCGGAGCGTGAGCGGCGCGCGGCGCGTGTTCCTGGCGAGCAACCTCTATTTGCCCCTGCTGCTGGGGCTGATGATGGGTGATAGAGTGATAAAGTGATAGGGTGATAAGGGGGCTCGGCGGACCGTCCTTTATCACGCTATCACTTTATCACCTTATCACCTCACATGCGTCAGCGGGAATTTCGTCCTCTTCCGCCGCTTGCCCGAGGCCCAGACGCGTGGTCAGGCGAGTGAGCATGACGTAGAGACACGGCACCACCACCAGCGTCAGAATCGTGGCGAACGTCAGACCGAAGATGACCGCGATGGCCATGCTGGCCCACCATTGGCTCGATTCGCTCTTCCACGCCCATTCGAACTTGTGGAAGTCGTAGCTCATGCCCAGGGCCATCGGGATCAGGCCCAGGATCGTCGTACACGCCGTGAGCAGTACCGGCCGCAAGCGGGTCGCGCCCGCCTCGATCGAGGCCGCGATAAGATCGATGCCGCGGCGTTGCAGTTGCCGGGTGTAGTCGAGCAGCACGATGGCGTTGTTCACCACCACGCCGGCCAGGCTGATTACGCCGATGCCGGTCATGATGATGCCGAAGGGCATCTTGCAAATCAGCAGTCCCGCGAACACGCCGATCAGCGAGAGAATCACGGTGGTCATGATGATGAGCGGCACGATCAGCGTGTTGAACTGCGTCACAAGGATCATCAAGATCAAGAACAGCGCGATGAAGAACGCCTTCGTCAGGAAGGCCTGCGCTTCGTCCTGCTCTTCCTTCTGTCCCGCATAGCGCACCTCATAACCCAGCGGCAGATCGAGCTGTTTCAAGCGTTCCTGCACGTCAGCCAGCACGGCCGTATCCAGCCGCCCCTCGGCGTCGCCCATAAGCGTGATCACGCGCTTCTGGTTGATCCGGCTGATAATGCCGTACCCGCCGGTGTACTCGAAGTCGCCCAGCGAGCTGAGCGGCACCGCTTCGCCGTTGGCGTTCGGCACGCGCAGGCGGAACAGGTCGTCGATGCTCTGCCGCTGCGAAAGCGGCAGCCGCACGGTGATGTCATACTCGTCGTTGTACTGGCGGTACTTGCCCACCTCCGAGCCGAACACGGCCGTCTTGAGGAAGTTGCCGACCGTGGCGGTGTTGACGCCCAGCAGCATCGCCCGGCGGCGGTCCACGCGAAAGGCCAATTCGGGCCGGGCGGCCTCGTGGTCGCTGCGCAGGTTGACCAGACCGGGCACATTTGCAATCAGATTGCGGGCCTGTTCGCTGAGGTTTTCGAGCACCTTGAAGTCCTCGCCGACCAGGCGGACCGTGACCGCGGCCCCGGTGGGCGGCCCTTCCTCCTGCTTCTGGACCTTGATCTCCGCGCCGGGCAGGTCGGCGATAGCTTGGCGAATCTCTGCAATAACCTCGGTCGAGGGCCGGCGGCGGATTTCGTAGTCGTGGAAAGTCAGGACGATGCTGGCCAGGTGCTCGCCGGCCGCCGAGCCGCCGAGATTGCCTTCACCCCCGCCGCTGTGCCCGACGTTGGTGATGACGCGTTCGAGATCGGCGGCAAACGGCTCCAGGCGCTGCTCGATAGTGCGGGCCAGGCGATCGGTCTCGCGGATGTTCGTGCCCTGCGGGCAGCGAATGTCGATGATGGCGCGGCGCGGATCGAATTCCGGGAACAGCTCGACGCCATGCCCCTGTTTGCCGTACAGGATTACCAGGCCGACCAGCAGCAGGACTGCAAGGCAAAGCGTGGTAAAGCGATGTTCGAGCGCGGTCGCCAGCAATCGCCGGTAGCCGTGCATAAAGCGACTCGGCCCGTGCGTTTTCTCGCGCGTGACGAAGATCGAGCTGAGCATCGGATTGACGACCAGCGCGATCAGCAGCGACGCCAGGAGCGCGATGATCAGCGTGATGGGCAGGTACTTCATGAACCCGCCCATGATGCCCGGCCAGAAGATCAGCGGAGCGAAGGCCGCCACGGTCGTCAGCGTCGAGGTGATGACCGGCCAGGCGACCTCGCCGGCGCCCGTCATGGCGGCTTGGATGCGGCGGCCGCTGAGCTGGTAGTGGCGGTAGATGTTCTCGACCATGACGATGGCGTTGTCGACCACCATGCCGACGGCCATGATCAGGCTGAACAGCACGATCATGTTCAGCGTGTAGCCCAGCAACTGCAGCGTGGTATAGGTCAGCAGCATGCTCATCGGGATTTCGAGGGCCACGATCAGCGACGGCCGCCAGCCCATGAAGATCACCATGACGGCCACTACCAGGATCATGCCGGAGATCAGGTTGTTCTCCAGATCGGCCACCATCGAGCGAATGTCCTTGGACTGATCGAGGGTGATCTCGAAGCGCATGCCGGCCGGGGCGCGGCGCTGGAATTCGGCCAGCACCCGCTTCACGGCGTCCGTGATGTCGATGATGTTCTCGCCCAACCGCTTTTGGACGGAGACGGTGATGCTCTCCTTGCCGTTCATGCGCGAGAAGGCGACCCGGTCCTTGAATGTGTCGTGCACCGCGGCGACGTCGGTGAGGTAAATCGGGTGGCCGTCGCGCTCAGCGATAATGAGCTCATCCACTTCTTCCGGTTCGACGAATTCGGCCGGCACGCGGACGTTGAATTTCGTGCCGGGGGTATCGAGGCCGCCGGCGGAGATGTTCACGTTCTCCGACGGGATGAGCTTGAGGATTTCCGGGATGGTCAGGCCGTAGGCGGCAACCTTGTCCTGGTCGATCTCCAAGCGGATTTCGCGCTCCAGCGCGCCCAGCACGTCGCAGTTCAGCACGCCCGGGATGGCCTCGATCTCGTCCTCCAGGCGGTCGGCGAGCAGCCGCTGCCGCCAGGGCGAGTCATCCCCAGAGATGTTGACCATCAGGATGGGGAACTCGGCGACGTTGATTTCCGTGAGTGTGGTTTCCTCGGCCTCTTGAGGGAGGTCTTTCTTAGCCAGATCGATCTTGTCGCGGACGTACTGCATGGCGTCATCGATCTTCACGTTGGGCAGGAACTCGATGACGATGATCGAGATGCCCTCGGCGCTGTGGGAGGAAATCTCCTTGACGCCTTTGAGGCCGGCCAACTGGCGTTCGAGCTTGATGGTGACGGCCGACTCGATGTCCTGCGGGGCGACGCCCTCGTAGATTGTTGAGACGAGAATGATCGGGATCGGCACGTCGGGAGAAGCTTCGCGCGGCAGGGTAAAGTAGCTGTACAGTCCGAAGACCACTACCAGCAGGGAAAAGACCCAGACAGTAGTGCGGTTCTTGACGGCCAGGTCGGAGAGGATCACGGCTGCGGCCCGGCCTTCCGTCGTGTGAATGTGGGAAAGTGGGAAAGTGGGAATGTGGGAATGTGGGGAGGGGCCGTCCTGGCATGCCCGCGCTTAGAGCTTGGGCATGGCACCCGGGCGAAAGTGGGAATGCGGGAATGTGGGAATGTGGGAAGTGCGGGGGCGCTGACGCTGGCGCGTGGCATGCTAGTACTCTCCCACGACTCGTACGGCCTGCCCGGGGCCGACGTAGCGGTGACCTTCAACTATCAGGAGGTCGCCGGGCTCGAGGCCGCTGACGGCTTGCACCTCGCGAGCGCGGATGAAGCCGAGCTGCACGTCGCGCCGTTCGGCCTTGCCGTCCTTCACTATGTAAACCAGTTTGCCGTCTTCGAGCGGTATGACGGCTCCCAGCGGGATCATGATCACATTTTGCAGCATGCGCCGCGTCAGCCGCGTTCGCACGATTTGCCCGCTGCGCAGCAACTGGTTGCGGTTCTCGACGGCGATTTCGACGCGCGTGGTGCGGCTGCCCGCATGAGCCAGTTCGCTGATATACGATATTTTCCCGGTTAGCTCGGCCTCACGCGGCGGGCCGGTGAAGATGGTGGCGAGGTCGCCGATCTTCAGGTAGGGCGCGTCGCGTTCGGGCACGTCCACGACGACTTTCATGATGTCGAGCTTGACGATTTCGGCCACGCGTTCGCCGGGGCTCGCGTATTCGCCGATCTTCATGCACTGCTTATTCAGGACGCCGCTGATCGGGGCGACGATGACGGCCCGCTCAAGTTGACGCGTGACCTCGTCCAGGGCGGCCTTGCTCATGTCGCGCTTGGTGCGTGCGTCGGCCAGTTCGTTGGTTGTGGTCGCCCCGGTTTCGGACAGGTTCAAGATGCGACGCCACTCGCGCTCGTCGAACTCATATTGAGCCACAGCCCGGTCGAAACGCGCTTTGAGCAGATCCGTATTGAGGTACAGGATTTCGTCGCCCTCGGTGACGGGCTCGCCCTCCAGAACGGTCGTGCCGGCCGGATAGTGGCGCCCCAGCCAGTAGGCGTCCGAGCGCCGCTGGCCCCATTTTTCGATGCGGCCGGCGACTTCCGCCGCGACGCGGACGACGTAGTCGGGCTCGACGACGGCGCTGAGCGTGACTGAGTCCGGCATTTCGGGCACGGCGGTAACGGTCATTACCGACACGTTTACTGGTGGAATCTCGATTGGGGGAGCGTCATCAGCCGCCTTGGGGAGCATGGCGATGCAGTACACACCGGCCAGGGCAAGGACGATGAGCGCCGCGGGGATCAGCTTTCGCAGCCAGGGCCGGCGTGCTTGGCGCGGGTGCACTTCACTCAACTCGTGTGGCCGCTGGGGCACGAAACCGCTCTTTTCTTTTTCTGTCGCCGTTTCGAGCGTCACGTACTCCTCGTCCTCCGGACGTCGCCGCCAGCCCTGGCAAGGCCGGTACCAAGCCCGGCGCCAGGACGAATAAAACCCCGGCACCGGGACGAAAAATGAGCCGGCACCGGGATCGATTAAACAATGTACCACGAGCAAGGCCGCCCGGCGCGTACCCGCGCGGAATTCCCGGCGCCCGTGGGTGCCATGCCCAAGCCCGCGTTGCGGGCGCGGGCATGCGTTCGGCAATTGGCCCCATTTTGCCACGTGTGACTGTGGGAAAAGTGGCAATGTAGGAAAGTGGGAATGTGGGAAAGTGGGAATGTGGGGTGCGGCCGCGCGTTAAGGGAGGGCATGCCCGCGCTTACAGCTTGGGCATGGCACCCGGCGCAGAATTCGGTGTCCGAGCACCCGGTTTACAGCTTGGGCACGGCGCCCGGTGCCACGGCGCCGGTCTCGGCCATTACGGCTTCAATCAGCGGCCGCAGCGTCGCTTCAGTGAAGTCGAACTGGCAGCCGGCGGCTTCGAAGAGTTCCGGCAGCGGGCGCGAGCCGCCCAGGGCCAGGCCGTTCTGATAAAGGGCCACGGCGTGGGCGTAGTCGCGCAGGGAGTTGCGCCAGACCTGCAGGGCCCCGAGCTGCGCGATTCCGTACTCGACGTAGTAGAACGGGACCTCGTAAATGTGCAGCTTGCGCTGCCATGACCGGCTGTCGTAGGCTTCGAGGCCGGACCAATCAACCTCGGGCGAGAAGCGGCGCGTCAGGGCCTGCCAGTGGTCCTTCCAGCCGCTGAGGCCGGCGTCCAGGTGCGTGTAGACGTAGTGTTGGAACGCGTCGACGCGCGCCATGTACGGGAAGAACTGCACGATCCGCTCGAAATAGCGTTTGTTGGCCCGTTGCGTTTCCGGGCCGAAGAAAATTTCCACGTGCGGCAGCGCCAGGCATTCCATGCCCATCGAGGCCACCTCGGCGAACTCGATCGCCCCGTCGGCACTGCGGTAGGGCAGCAGCGGTTCGTTGCGGCAGGCCCAACTGTGGAAGGCGTGCCCGCCCTCATGGAGCAGCGTGCGAACGTCGTTGTCGGTGCCAACCGCATTCATGAAGATGAACGGCAGCCGGTGCTCGGCGAAGGTCTCCTGGTAGCCGCCGGGCGCTTTGCCCTTGCGGCTGTCGAGGTCCAGGACGCCCAGGGCTGCCAGTTTGTCGAATATGCGGCCCAGCTCCGGGTTCACGCGTTGGAAAATCCGGCTGCAACCTTGCACAAGCTGGTCCACATTCTCAAACGGTCGCAGCGGCGGGCGGCCAGCCGGATCGACGTTGAAGTCCCACGGCCGCAGGGCTTTCAGGCCCAGTTTGCGGCGGCGTTGCTCGGCCAACTCGCGGGCCGCGGGTACGACGCAGCGCTCGATAGCGTCATGAAAAGCCAGGCAATCCGCGGGTGTGTAGTCGAAGCGGCCGTAGTTCTTGAAACTGTAGTCGCGGTAATCGGCACAGCCGGCGTTCCGGGCGATGCGGTCGCGCAAGACCGTCATTTTGACGAAGAGTTCGTCCAGGCGCTCGGCATCCTGCTGGAAGCGGTCTGCCATGAGGCGCCAGGCTTCCTCGCGCACGCTGCGGTCGGTTTCCTCCTGGTAGCGGGCCATCTGCTGCAGCGTCTGCTCGCGGCCGTCGTAGCGGCAAGTCATGGCGCCGGTGATCTTTTGGTATTCGCTGACCAGCTTTGCCTCCTCGGTCAGCAGCGGGATGTTCTCTTCCCGATACAGCTCGGTGCGATTGCGAGCGCGGCGCAGCAGGACCTCGTAGCGCAGCGGCGGCAGCGGAAATTGATCGGCCAGATCCAGCAGGCGGCGGAGCAGCTTGTCCTGCCAGGGCTTCTGGCGTGCTTCGACCTGCTCGACGAACTGGATGTAACGCTGCTGGCGCGATTCATCATCGGTTTGCCGGGTGGCCTCGACGTAGCGCGCGCAACGCTCCTCGTCCAGACAAGCCTCCAGTTCGCTGGCATCGTACAGCCAACGCTCGAGCTGCGCGGCCGAGCCGACGTTACGGCCCAGTAACTCGCGGTAGTAGCTTTCGGCCGTGGGCCAGTCAGCGAATTCCGTTTCCTTGGCCACGTATGCGCGGGGGAACTCGGTGGGCAGCCCGCCGAGTAAGCCTACATTGCTCATGCTTTACCTTTGCCTGAAACGTCGTCGATGGTCCGCCAACGCCGGGGCGCGATTATGCCAGCGGCCGGCAATAAGACAAGCAGCCGGATGCAGAACGTTTGGCGCATAACATCGTAGCGTCGGGAAATGGCCGGTATCGAGAACGTCATGTATTCGCCCCGAAACCTGGTCGAGTCTTCGAGTGTTGTTCATGGCTGGTGACGCAAGCCAAATCGTGCGGCGCGACGAGCTTGCGGCGCCGGTCACGCTGGTCAGCATCGAGCGTCGCATAAGGGACGCGCTCATCAGAACGCTGCCGCAGCTAATTCAAGAATGCGGCGCGGCGGCCGCCCTGGTGTACGCCGAAGCGCTTGATGCGCAAGAGCTCGAGCTGCCGCCCGAGATTGCGTCGCGGCTGCTTTACGTCACGAAAACTCGCCGCCAGGAAGAACAACACGAGGAGCGGGGCCATCGCATCCTGCGCGTGCCGAACGTGCGGCTCAGCCGCATGGGGCAGGCCCAGCTCGCGATTCTGCTGGCGGTGTCGCGCAAACTGATCGAACCGGACGAGGTGGTAGTCGTGTTGACCGGCATGCCGGGCGGCAGCTCGCTGGACACGCTGCTGGTGCTGCACGTGCGCTCCGAGTTAGACATGCCGCTGGACGCCGCAACTGAATCGGACCTGTCGCGCGACGTGCGCCCGGACGTGCTGGAACGTGTGCTGAACATCGCGGCCGAACTGGGCTACGAAGGCCGCGAAGGCAAAATGGTGGGCGGACTGTTTGTGGTCGGGGACAGCCAGAACGTGTTGGCACTGTCGCGCCAGCTAATCTTGAATCCGTTTAAGGGCTATTCTGAGGAAGCCCGCAATATCCTGGCGCCCGAGCTGAAGGAGACCGTGAAGGAACTGTCTTCGATTGATGGCGCGTTCATAATCCGCGGCGACGGCGTGATCGAGGCGGCGGGTGCCTACCTGACCGCGTCGACGCGCGACATTCATGACCTGCCGGCCGGGTTGGGAGCGCGGCACCAGGCGGCCGCCGGGATTACGGCCGTCACCAACGCCGTCGCGATTGCCGTCAGTCAATCCACTGGGCACGTGACGGTATTTCGGCGTGGTCACATCATCGCCGA
>JAGPEO010000135.1 GCA_018056925.1 Phycisphaerae bacterium | reverse complement strand
GGTTCCAGCCGCGCATGTGCATGCTCCAATGGCGGCATTCCGGCCTGGTGAACTTCCTCAATCGCACCAGCGACGGAGTCCAGGTCCGCCTCGAAGGCCTGTGGATCGGCTGACCCACCTGCCTCGACCCCGCGTCCGCGGCGCAAGACCCATAATAGCGAGGGGCGAATTGCCCGATTTCATTGAGCAAGCCTCGCGTCGCCGATATACTGGAATCCGCTGGGCCGACCCGACCGAACGGCTTCAGCGGCAGCCAACGTGGGACGAGGAAGATGGAAAAACACACGTCAAAGAGACCGCCAAAGCGACGAACTGCGCCGCCGCGGCGTTTGAATCCGCTTGCTATTGGCATCGGCCTGGGCGTAGTCCTCTTGGGCGGCACCGCCGTCGTGACGCTGCTGGACAAAGATCAGCAACACTCCAAAGCCGCAGCGTTGCCGGCCGGCGGGATTCCAACAACGCCCGCCTCAGCCGCGCCTGCCGCCAACCCCGCGCTCGCTCAGCCCCTCGCCGCGTTCGTCCTTCCGCCGGCCTCCCCGGGAACGAAGGTGCCCATCAACGACATCGACGATTTCAGCGGCAAGAAGGTTGGTCCGTCCTCGCCGACTATCGAATACAAGGGTTACGTAATCGGCTTCTGCTGTACTGACAGCGCGGGCTGGAAGGGCGGCTGGGAGCGCTTGAGCGAGAGCGAAAAGGACGCCCTCGTGCGCAAGCACCTGGGCTATTGACGCCTGGCCCAGCACGTTCCAATGGCCGCACACCACCGAACTAAACGCATACGAGCCATACCCGGAGACCCACTGTGCACACTGAGGAGTCATCGAGGAAACAACGTCGCCTAGCCACGCCGGCCGACCGTTCGTCAGCGGCCGCCGCCGGGACTGCCCCCTCCATTATCTCGCTGATCGTCGCCAGTTTCTTCGCCGCCCTCGCCACCTTGGCCTCCCTGGCACTGGTGTTGGAACATCTTGCCGGCATGAGCCTGCCCGGCTGTGGGGAAGGCAGCCCTTGCGCCCAAGCGGCCGCCAGCGTCTGGGGCCGAGTCAAGCTCGGGTCGTTTGAGTGGCCGGTTGCCTACTTGGGACTGGCGTATTTCCTCGCCGCCCTCATCACGTGGCTCGCGCTGCGTGGCGCCGTGTCGCCCGCCTTTCGCTACCTCGTGCGCTTGGGCGCGCTGATTTCTCTTGGCTTCTGCGCGATCATTGTGGCCACGCGGATGGTCTGCTACTATTGCCTCGCCGCGCATCTGGCCAACTTTGCCTTCTGGATCACGATCGAATTGGCCGCCATTCGCCCGGCAAGACCTCACCGCGCCGCGGTCGTCCTTGGCAGTGTTTTCGCCCTTACCTCGCTCGTACTCGGCATTTGGGATGCCTCGCACCGTGGCGCAGTCGCCGAACGGGCTGAACAGGACCGCTCCGCGGCGGCGCAGGAAATCATCGAACGCTCCCGCCAGATCGTGTCGGGACCGACCCCTTCGCCGGCTCCCGCACCGGCCCCGGCTCCATCGCAGTCTCCGGACGCCACGCCTCTCGATAGCGCGGGCGCACAGAGGCCACAGCCGCCGTCTCCCGGTCAGCCCCGGCAAGCGCCCGTCGCCGCCGCTCCGCAACCAGAGCAGGTTGAGCCTGCGCCGGACGCCTCGCCTGATGCCGGCCCGCCCATGTTCACCGGCCGCTATCGCGTCGGCCCCGCCGAAGCACCGATCCGCATCGTTTGCTTCACTGACTATCAGTGCCGGGACTGCTACAACATTGAGAAGCAGCTCGTCAAGCTCTACGAAACGCGCGACGATATCTCGATTTCGATCAAGCACTTCCCGTTCAATACTGACTGCAATCCCGGCGCCGCCAAAACCCTGCACCCCAACGCCTGCTGGGCCGCCCGCGCCGCCGAAGCGGCCGGCAAGCTCTGGGGCCCCGAAGGCTTCTGGAAAATGCACGTCTGGCTGTTCGAGCGCCGCGGCGAATTCCAGAGCCTCGAGGAACTTGAGACGGCCATTCGCGAGTTCGGCTACGATCCGGCCGGTTTTGCGGAGACGATGGGAAGTCCGCAGATTCTGGAGGTGATCAAGGCCGACGCTGTCGAGGCCAAGCAGCTCGGCCTGTATTTCACGCCCATGATCTTCATCAACGGCGTGGAATTGAAGGGCTGGATGGCGCCCAACGCCCTGATCCGCACGGTTGAGCAGGTGGCGGCCACCAACCCGCCGCCGCGCTCCGCCGCCTACGACCAGCCGCCGATGGCGTTTGAGAAGTACGTCGCCGACTGGCGCGACGGTAAACAGATTAAGTTGCCTTCCGATAAACAGGCCTGGACACTGGGCACGCCAGACGCGCCGGTCGAGATCGTCTTGTGGGGCGACTACCAGGAACACTACACCTCGCGCGCCGATGCAGTCATTCGCCAGTTCGTCGCCCAACACAACAACGTGCGCTACACGTACCGGCACTATCCCTTCAACTCCGACTGCAACCCGAACCTCAAGGATCGCCGCTTCCCGAACGCGTGCCTGGCCGCCAAGGCCGCCGAGGCCGCCGGAATCCTGGGCGGTAATGAGGGCTACTGGAAAATGCACACCTGGCTGTTCGAGCATCGC
Source organism: Phycisphaerae bacterium (assembly GCA_018056925.1). Taxonomy (GTDB): domain Bacteria; phylum Planctomycetota; class Phycisphaerae; order UBA1845; family Fen-1342; genus JAAYXS01. The sequence continues at coordinate 6,979 of JAGPEO010000135.1, read as the reverse complement.
CAGGACTTGACGGAAGAAAGCCTCTCGGCTGCGGCTGCCGAGTTGGGCTTCGGCGCGGCCATGCTGCTGGCGGCCATGGAGCAATCAGAGGTGCAGGACAACATCCAGGACGACATCGATGCCGCCAAAAAGCTGCCGGTGCTGCGCTACGGCACGCCGCCCGGCCTGCACTCGATCCCGACCGTCTTCGTCAACGGCCGCCACATCCCGCGCTGGGAACTAGGCGACCAGCCGGTGCTGGAGACCATACTGAAGGAAGCGGCGCAATAACCCGTTAAGCGGCGCAGTGCATTCCTGAGCATCGCAATGCGTCGCATGCGCAGCGTCACATGGGGTGTGCCACTGCTTGAAAGCGCAGCCTCAAGCAGTGCTAGCCCGACCTTCGCACCTCAGGCGAATTCCGCGAAGTGGCGGCAGTCCGGGGCGACACGCCCCGGCTCTGCTCTGCGACGCCGTCCTGCCGACGGGTCGCTCTAACTATGCAGCTCGGTCAGGTTTGCGTTCAAAGCGGGCGACCGGGTTCGAACCGGCAACATTCAGCTTGGAAGGCTGATGCTCTACCAATTGAGCTACGCCCGCATACGCCGCAGCCGGCGGCAGCATTGCCACGGCCGACGACAGCATCGCCAGCCGAATGGCATTATAACCTGAGCCGACGGGACGGCCAGCACCAAGAGCCGCTCCAGCCGCTCCAGAAGGGTAGCTTCAGCGCCCGGCAGGGCACTTCACTCCCCCTTCAACGAACGCGAACGAGACTCATCCCGTAGCTTAAGCAGCTTCTCCCGCCAATTCGCGCCACCCAACGCCGGATACCAGACCTGCTCCTGGTCGATGGCCTGTTCCACCTCGGCCGCTTTGCCCTGTCGCAGCAGCAACGCCAGCCAGTTGTACCGCGCTTCCCAATAGTGTTCCGGCGAGCGCTGCCGCAGGCCGGAATCCTTCAGCAGGACCGCCCAAGCCTCTTGAGCGGCTTTGAGTTGCTCGGAAGCGGCTCTGAGCTGCGCGGAATCGGCGGCTTTGGGTTGCTCGGAATCGGTTTTGAATTGTGCGGAATCGGCTCTCGGCTGCTCGGAATCGGCTTTGGGTTGGTCGGAATCGGCTCTGAGTTCCGCGGCATCCGCGCCCGAACCGGCCGGCGGAAGCTGCGCCGTCAGCACCAGCGCGAGCAGACGCTGTGCGTGTCCGTTATGAGCGTCATTCGCGAGGATCTCAACCAGCCGCTCGCGCGCTTGCTCCAGTTCGCCGGCCGTGTACAGCATCTGCGCGCGGGCCAGAGTCGCCGGCGCGACGGCCGCGGCCCGCGACGGCTCCTGCCGCACCCATCTCTCAAGCTGCTCGAAGGCCGGCAACGACTCAAGCGCCAGCCGCCGCGCCGCGTCGAACTCGCCCTCCAACGTCAGGCGCTCCACTTCCTCCTGCATCCCGCGCGTCAGCAGGTTCAGCACCGGCCCGCTCTGCTCGGCGGAAACGGCCTCCAGGTACCGCCCCAGCACACGCGCCGCCTCGTCGAAGCGCTTCAAGCCGCGCAGGGCGCGGATGCGCACCGCCAACACGCGGCCCACGCGCTCGTCATGGGGGTATTGCTCGTCGAACCTCTCGAGCGCCGCCAGCGCCGCCTCATCATCTTGCCCCACCAGCAATTCCGCCGCACTCACCCGCGCTTCAGCCGACCAACTCCGCGCCTGCTGCGCATCGCCCGCCCCGGCCGCCGCACGCTGCAACGCCTGGTCGGCGTAAGCGGTCAACTCGTCCGCCAGTGCGCGGGCCTGCCTCTGGAACTCCGCTCCGGAAAGCTCTGCCCGCCGCTGCTCCAGGGCCAATCGCCGGCAGACGCGCAGCCGGCCCTGCGCCTCTTCCCAATACTGCGAATCGCGCCCCACCTTGGCAAACTCATCCGCCGCCGCCGCATAACGCCCCGCTGCCTGCCAAGCCACCGGCAACAGCCACGCAGCCCGTTGTCGCTGCGGGTGATCGGCGAAACTTTGAATCAGGTTCACCAGCGTCTCAGCCAGCCGTTCATAAGCGGACCGGCTTCGGCTGCTCTGGGCGACCTCGGCCCAGAGCTGGTAGGCGAAAGTCGCCGCCTGCGGAGCCAATCGGTGACTGCGATACTCGCGCGACAGCACGTCAAACGTCTCGGCCGCGTCGACCGGCCGGTCCAAGCGGTAATAGCACTTGGCCAATTCGAACAAAAGCTGGCCTGCAAGTTCGCGTGACTCTGAGCTTACGCCAGGCGCGGCGCCGCGTGGCTCATCGGTTCCGGATTTTTGCAGCGCGAACTCGGGCCGTCCCAGCGCCGCCTCCAGCCGTTGCCGGGCTTCCTCCAACTGCCCGGCCTCCGCAAAGTGGCGCGCCGCGTAGAGCAACTCGCCCGGTGAGAGCCGTTGCGGATCGGCGTTTAAGTCGATGCTCGCTCCTATGTAGAGCTGAACCAGCGCGGGCCAAGGACCGCCTCGGGCCGCCATCACCTCGAATTTCCGCAACGCGATCTCGCGCGCCTGCTGGGCCTGCTGGCGCAGAGCTGGATCGCCGCCGGCGCCGCCAGCCTCCGCTTCCAGAGCCCGTGCTTCCAGCAGATAGCTGTTTGCGTCCCATAGACGAGCCAGGTTGATGTAAAACTGCACCACCTGCTGCTCCGGCGAGGGCTCGGCCGTCGCCAATTCCAGTAGCGGCCGCAGCAGGGCGCGCGCCTCGGCGAATTTGCCGCTGGCCAGATGACAGCGCGCCCACTCATACCTGATTCTCGCCGCCTCCAAAGGGGCAGACTCGGCCTTGAGCGCCGCGGCGAAATTCCGCTCGGCCTCGCCAAGACGCCCCAATTCGCGCTGCGCCAGCGCCAGCCCCAACAAGCAGCGGCCCCGCGCCTGCTTGGCCCGGCCAGCCTCTAGCAGCATCCGAAAGGCGTTCTCGGCGTCACTCAGCGCTTCGAGCCGCGCCTCCTGATTGCGTTCGTCCAACACCGCGCAGTAGTAGCCGGCCCAGGCGTCATTGAATTCCGCATCGAACTTCGTTTGCACGATGCTGTCGTAGATGCCGGCCGCCAGAAATTCGTCCTCACGCTGCCGCAACGCGCTGTGGACCGGCTCGATCAGCAGCTCCGCGCGCCGGCACTGAATGCGCGCGGTCCCCAGCCACGCCAGCAGCTTCGCCCGATCGCCCTGTTGCCCTGCCGTAATCTCAAAGCGGTCCAACTCGCCGGCCGCTTGCAGGTTCATGACCATGCTCGCGTATTCCAGGCGCGCCGCCGCCTGTTCGAGTAAGGTCTGCGGCGACGTATCACCCTTAGCGGCCTGGTCAACGGCCGCAATCCAGCGCTCGTACCACTCGGCCGATCGTTGGCAAGCTTGGGAACGCTCGGTCGCGTCAGCCACGCGCCGCGCCAGGTTGGCGTAGGCCTGCGCCAGCAGACGGCATTCTTCTGGCCGGCTCGTCTCCCCGAACCGCGCCAGAACCTCCGGCCGCCCCTCTTGCACCGCCTGAAGGAGGTCAGCCGGCAATTCCGTCGGCTCCGCCCCAGCACTGCTGCTCACGCAGAGTCCAACAAGCAGCAGGACGCGCAGGGACTTGAAGCCCAAAACTCGAAACTCGAAACCGCTCATCGCTCAGCCGCATCCTCCGGCCGGAAGCTGACTGCGAACTGCACATTCTTGAAGCCGGCCTGCACGGCAGCGTCCATGGCTGAGACGACGTATCGCCAGCGGACGGTCGTATCCGCTCCTATAACCACCATGTTCTCGGGGTCCGCCCCGGCACGGCGTTTTTCGAGCAAGACGCTCCGCAAACTCTCAAACGTGTTCTCCGGCAGCGCATCATCCATGAGGAGGATGCGCGGCGCGTAGGTTTCGGCACCGACCCCCTGCGCGTCCCCCGCTGCCCGCAGTGCGATACGGATACGCGGATTAACTTCGACCGCCGTCCCGCCGCCGGGGCCGCTGCGCGGATCCAGCTCAGTCTGCAACACACCCTGCTTGACGAGGTTCAACGACGCCCCGAGTAGGAAAAAGACCAGCAGCACCATGATCACGTCCACCATGGGCGCCAAATTCGGGGCGAAGTCGCGGGCCGGCTCGAAACGCCGCATCAGCCACCCCCCTCAACGCCCAGGTGCATGACAGACGCGGCCTCCGGCTGACTGCCCTTATTCACGCTGAAAACGATGTTGCCAACCTTTGCCAGGCCGCAGGCCCGCAGCACCGTCTCGACGTGTTGGTATTGCACGTCTTCATCCGCACGAATGACGCACCGCACCGGCTGATTTTCGGCCGCAGCCCGGGCCGCCCGGCTGCGCAGCAAGCCGACCAACTCGCCCGGCTGGAGGACGCGCTCGGCAATATCCCGCCCGTTCCAATCGACCACCACGTATTCGGCGTGCTCATCCGCCCCGTCCGCCCGGCGCACGTTTATCGTGACCCGCGCCCCGAGGTCGTGCGTCTCGACCTCGCGCGCCGCCACGGCCCATGGCAGCTTGACCGGAAAGTGCTCGGCGGTGACCAGCTTGCTCGCCAGCAGGAAGAAGATGATCAGGCACATCAGCACGTCAACCATAGGGGCCAGGTTGAGCGTCATACTGGTCGGCTTGGGCAATCTGAACAGGGACAATTTCTGCACCAGGTGAAGTTCTAAAGCAGCCGCGGCGAGGCCGCAATCCGCCGCCTCCCCAAAAAGACCGGGGGCAGCCAGCGTACTTGCCGGGTTTTGTTGGCCCGCTTAAATCGGATAGAATGGCAGCCTCTGAATTCCAGAGGTCTATCCGCGCGATCGCACGTGCGGGCACCTGCCACGGCCAGTCGCCGTGCGGGACGAACCTACACACCGGGCAGGAGATGTTTACATGAGCTGCAAAGTAGCTCGACTAGGCGCGAGTACCCCACTGGCCGCCGACAACGCCCCGCCGCCCGAGGCGCGCCGCAACGGCGACCCGACCACGATGTCCGGCATCCCGATCAAGTCGCTGTACACTCTGGATGACATCGGCCTGGAGGCCCTCCAGCAGTTGGGCCTCCCCGGCGAATTCCCCTACCTCCGCGGGATGCACAAGGACATGTACCGCGGCCGAATTTGGACCATGCGCCAGTTCGCGGGCATGGGCAACGCGCGGCACACCAACGAGCGCTTCAAGTATCTACTCGAACACGGGCAGACCGGGCTGTCGACCGCGTTTGACCTGCCCACGCTCATGGGCCGCGACTCCGATGATGCGCTCTCCTTGGGCGAGGTCGGCAAGTGTGGCGTGGCCATCAGCTCGCTGGAGGATATGAAAGTCCTCTTCGACGGGATCAACCTGGGCGAGGTCAGCACCAGCATGACCATCAATGCCCCGGCCGCAATCCTGCTGGCGTTCTACATTTGCGTGGCTCGTTCACAGGGCGTAGCGCTCGACCGGCTGCGCGGCACGCTGCAGAACGACATCCTCAAGGAGTTTCACGCCCAGAACGAATTCGTCTTTCCGCCGGCGCCCAGTGTCAAGCTCGTAATCGACACTATCGAGTATTGCACGCAGCACCTGCCGCAGTGGAACACCGTCAGCATCAGCGGCTATCACATTCGCGAAGCCGGCGCGACGGCCCCGCAGGAACTGGCGTTCACGATCGCCGACGGCATGTGCTACACCGAAGAGTCCATCAAGCGCGGTTTGGACGTCGATGCTTTCGCTCCACGCCTGAGCTACTTCTGGGACGTCCACAACGAGTTCTTCGAGGAAATCGCCAAAATCCGCGCGGCGCGGCGCCTGTGGGCGACCATCATGCGCGACCGCTTCGGGGCCAAGAACGAACGCAGCCTGTGGTGCCGCTGCCATTGCCAGACGGCCGGCGTCTCGCTGACCGAGCAGCAGCCGATGGTCAACATTATCCGCGTTGCGTACCAGGCCCTGGCCGCGGTTCTGGGCGGCACGCAGAGCCTGCACACCAACAGCATGGACGAGACGCTGGCGCTGCCCACCGAGAACGCGGTCAAGATCGCCCTGCGCACGCAGCAGATTATCGCCGAAGAAACCGGCGTCACGCGCACCGTCGATCCGCTGGGCGGCAGCTTCTTCATCGAGAGCCTGACGAACGAGGTGCAGGCCCGCGCCCAGGCCATCATCGACGAGATTTACAACCGCTTCGGCGGCGTCCTGCCCGCGACCGAGGCCGGCTACTTCCGCCGTGCGATCGCCGACTCGTCCGCTCGCTACGGTGCCGAATTCGATCGTGGCGAGCGAGTCATGATCGGCGTCAACAAGTACGTCGAGAAGGACTACGAGCGCATCCCGGTGCTAAAGATCGACGAAGAGGTCGAACGCGAACAGGTCGCGCGGCTGAAGGAGTTGAAGGCCCGCCGCGACGCCGACCCGGCCAGCCGCGAACGCCACGCCAAGGCGCTGAAGGCACTGCGCGAGGCCGCGGCCAGCGGTGAAAACGTAATGCCGGCGTTGATCGAGGCGTCCGAGGCCATGGCGACGGTAGGCGAGATGATGCACACGCTGGAAGGCGTCTACGGCCGCTACGACGGCGGGCCAGAGCTGTAAACCGGCGCCCGCCCACAGGACCACGGCGCACCCGCGGAGTAAACAGGTCCTATAGGCCCTATTTCTCCGGCCGCCAAAAAAATTTCCGCGCGCCCCTTGCATTACCCTAACAACTACCGTACACTAATAGCAGATTCGCTCGGGCGAATGCCACCTCGAACTCGCGGGCCTGGCTGGCCAGGGAATCGGACGCCACGGATCGGCGTGCGGCTCGTGTGACGCTTGACTCGCTAATCAGCGTGCTCGTCGAGCCACTCTTAGGCTCAAGGAGGCAAACATGTCACACAAACAGACCAAACCAAAGCGCTCGTCTGTTCGCGAAACTCGTAATCCGAAACTCAAAACCCAACCGCCTCCAGGACCTGTTTGCAGTGTGGGACCGGCTTGTAGCCGCTCATTCAATGTGGGATCGGTTTGTGAACGCGCGGCTTGCCAAGCCGAAAACCCCCAACTCCGGACATACGCCTATGT
>JAGPEO010000134.1:2322-9585 GCA_018056925.1 Phycisphaerae bacterium | reverse complement strand
GTGCGGAGCGTGCGCCTGCGCCGCAGACGACGCGAAGGGGGCGGCATGACAATCCGCCCGGCGTGCAAAATACATGGGGGCAAGTTCTACCTGGCTAAGCGCATCGTGTCCGAGATGCGCCCGCACTCGACGTACGTCGAAACGCACGGCGGCATGGCGAGCGTGTTGCTGAACAAGCCGCCTTCGCCGGTCGAAGTGTACAACGACCTTGACGACGAGGTAGTCAATTTCTTTCGCGTGTTGCGGGACCGGCCTGAAGTGCTGATTCATAAGTTGACGCTTACGCCTTACGCACAGGAAGAGTTCGACGCAGCGAGGCAAGCTGACGAGTACCAGTTCGCCTTGGTGTCCACTAGCACACCGTTCACGCCGCCTGATGAAGTCGAACTGGCCCGGCGGTTCTTCGTGCTGGCGCGCATGTCACTCGGCGGGCGCGCCGAAAGCTTCAGCTACACGAAGCACCGGGTGCGCCGCGGCATGGCCGACGTGGTAAGCGGCTACCTGTCGGCCATCGACCAGGAGCTTCCCGAGATAGTTGAGCGCCTACGTCAGGTGCAGATCGTGAACATGGACGCGCTGGACTGCATCCGGCGCTGGGACGGGCCGAATACGCTCTTCTACAGCGATCCGACGTACCTGCCCAGCACCCGTACCAGCCCAAAGGTTTACCGCCGCGAAATGACAGAAGAGCAGCATGTTGCCCTGGCAAACGCGCTCAACCAGATTCAGGGCAAGGCCATCGTTTCGGGCTACCCGAGCGAGCTGTACGAGCGGCTGTATTCGGCCTGGAGACGGCAAGACTTCGACATCGCGAATCACGCCGCTGGTGGCGATGAGAAGCGGCGAATGACCGAAGTTCTCTGGATGAACTACTAGCGAGGACGTACATGGCCCAAGTGAAGATCATTCTTACGGACGGGCCGGAGCCCGATTCGTTCGTAATTACCACCGAAGCGGACCCGCCTGTACCGGACATGGTGAAGGACTGGACGCCATCGCAGAAAGCAGCGGGCGTGCTTCTGGCCTTGGCCAAGAAAGACATCACGTACGCACGCGACGAAGGCAAGGTCAAGGCGAAAATTGAATTGACATGACCTTCTCGCCGGGGACAGATTCCGACACAAACGGTCGGGGTCTTGCGCAAAAGCGCAAGCATTTTTGCGCAAAAGCGCATGCCTTCGGACTTGACGACGGGGGGGGGGGGCATCTTACTATGCCGTCATGCATGAGGCTTCGGGCGAGGGTTGCTCTGTAGCCCGTTCTCAGAGGAAGACTGTCACAAATGGCGTCGTTACAGTTTTGGTTCCGATTCCTTGCAACACTCAGCCGGGATATCTCCTGGTCCGGGATCGTGCCAGAACCTACCTTGAATATCGATGGTATTGGCGCTCCAGATATGCGCGTATGTTGCGCGCAATCAGGGCGATGGCGATTCAAATAGAAAGGAGAATCGCATGCATTTAGAGAGAGCACATGTACTATCGCGGTTGATGTTCGGGATGGCTTGCCTATCGCCGCTGCTGCTGGGCGACGGCGCCCTGCGGGCCCGGGCCGAGGTGCCCCAGCCATACGAAGACTGTACCGGCAGCCCGATAGCCCCGGCAGACTACGAAGCCAACCTGACCTATTGGAACTGGATGAAGACCTCGGTTTATGATCCCATGTTCGGAGCGTCGGCCCCATTCCCCGCCTGCGAGCGCGGCATAGTGCTGGCGCACGAGCCGCGAAACAACATCGTATATGGGGAGCCCGATCCGACGGGCGCGGAACTGCCCATGTATGACCCAACCGTCCGCGAGACGATCCCCGGACACCGCTTCACGGACGCTGGCGCGCTACCAATCAGCGTACAGGTCTTGCGCTATGAGAAGATTGAGTGCGGCGAAGCCTGGGGCGAGGCTGCGTCGCTTGACCCATCGGCGGGTCTGCTGTTTGCCGTCTTCTCCGGACCGGCGGGCAGCGTTGCCGTCCTGTCGCAAGTGCTTACACTAGGCGTCCAATATGAGCCCGAGGATACTTGCGGGTGCTGCCTGCCTGATGGGACCTGCCCGGTGCTGATATCCACCGATTGCCTGGCGCAAGGCGGCACACCGGCGCCCCTCGGCCCGATCGGCGACCTCGATGGCGATGGCTGCGACGACGCCTGCATATACCCTCCGGATCGGTACACCACGGTTGTGCCGGTCACCCTTCTCAACGCGCAGGACGTGCAGGCCGTAAACACGTATGAGAGCGTGCTCCGGGAACTAGCGGGAATCTGCTCCGGGCCGGTGGGTTTCGACCCGGCGTTCGAGGCGCCCGAGTTCCTGACCACAGGCACAGGCGGCGTGGACTGCAGTGCCCCCACCGTGCTGCAGTGCATAGCCGACTACAAGCGCTGCAGGACAGAGGCCGCCAAGGACTACCGGGACGCAAACCTGCGCGCGAACGCCCAGTACGCCGCAATTGCGGGGGGTGCCGTCGCTGCGGCGGGCCTCGCATTTAAGGGGTGCAAGTTCCTGGGGCACCCGATCGCGGTCGGCACCTGTGTAGCCGCTGTCGCTGTGGGCCTTGCGATCGCCCTCAAGGTCACCTACGATGCGTACCGCGATGCGTGTCGCGCCAACAATGGGACGTACCTCATGGGGCTCGACGCGTGTCGGGCCGGCGCGGAGGCTGGGGGGTGCCTTGATTGCATGACTTGGCCGATCTGAGGCGGGCTTGATGAGACTGTGGCTGAAAATCGGGCCGGTTGTCTTCCTCTACGGCGTGTGGCCCGTCTTTGGGCTTGGCATGCTCACCGGCAAGGCCGACGCGCTGGGAATCCGCATGCTAGAGATGCTGGCGGGCATTGCAATGCTCGCGGCGGCTACGGTCCTGATCCCGCTGTGGGTCGGGCGCCGTCGAGGCGCGCTCTCGGAGACGCGCGACGCTGAGCTCATCGAGCTCGGATGCTTTGCAGGCGCATTGGCCGCGCCGGCCTTCATCGCGCTTCCACTGCTGGCAGCCTTTTACCTGGGATGCCTGCCGGTGGCCGTAGTGAAGCTGGCAAGCAGGCTCGCACCAGGCGCCGTCTGCGGTTTGTTCCTTTGGTTCCAAGCAGCGGTGGCCGCCGCTCTGTGCTGGTTCTTGTGGCGCGCCGGAAGACCCCACGCTGGCGCGCCGTCCTGCCGGCGCCGTGGCCATAGCCTCAACGGCAGCAGTGCACCGACCTCCCCCGACGGCGCCCCGCAGTGCCCCGAGAAGCCCCAGTACGAGCCCTGCGCGGGATCGGGCGGCGGCTGGGATCGCATGTTGCGACCGTGGCTGGTAATCTCGCTGGCGGTCCTCATGGCCGCCGCGGTGTTCGGAACCGCCCAGTGCCTGCGGGACCTGCTAGGCAACGACGAGCTCCGATTGCTGAACCCGCCCGCCACACTTGCGCCTATGTACGCATTCCCACTGCAATCCCTGGGAAGCCTGTACGCCACACTTACGGCTGTGTCCGTACTCCGGCTGGCGCATCGCCGCGACAGGCCGCCGCACGCGCGCGAGCTAAGGGTCGTGGCATGCTTCTTGAGTGCAATTGCCGCGCCGACGTTCGTCATACTTCCACTGCTGGCCGCCCTCGACCTGGGATGCCTGCCTCCGCTGGTCGTACGACTTGCAGACGAGTGGTTAGGAGTGGGCATAGGCTGGCTCCTAGCGTACGGGCTCGCTCTGGATGCGTCACTCGCGTGGTGGGTCAAGTGGCGCATGGGAGGGCCCGACCCTGATGCGCCGCGCTGCCCCTGCTGCGGCTACAGCCTCAAGGGGGCGCCTGGACCGCGCTGCCCGGAGTGCGGGTCGGCGTGCGAAGGGGCGCCGCCGCAAGTTGAGCGATAATGAAGTCACGAACGTCCCGCTCCACTGAGCCGCTTCTGCTGTCGGCAGTCACGGGGACCGAGGATTTGGGCAGCAACACTCACAACACAATCCCGGTCCCCGCCACCGACCGCTACGACTGGCGTCCGGTCTGCCCTATCTGCGGCACTGTTCCGCTTTCTCAATCAGACAGTCAGCCAACTCGCGCGCCTGTGCCGGATCAAAGCCGATCCACGTAACCGGCGTGCCGAAAACTATGACAACTTTGTCGTTGTGGCAGGTAACGGCAATGCGTATCTCGCCTTTGTCGCGCGGGGTCAACTTGCCTTCGGGGAACTCCCCCGTCGCTCCAAGCTGCTCCTGCTGAACCTCTTTCCTCAAGTCTTCCGGCAAATCCTGACCGTGGTGCATAGTCGCTCCAGTTTCTCAAAGGTCTGGTCGGCCAGCCTGCGAGCGCGAAAGTACGCCCACAGCAAGAGCGCGTACGCGACCAGGAATCCCGCGAGAATCGGCAACTCCGTCATCGGCGGGACGCCTTAGCCTTCGGGCGATTCTTCGCCGTCGGGCGCTTTTTCGGCTCAGGCTTGGCCCAGCGGAACTCGATGCGCTCGACCCGGCGCATCGCATCTTCCGGAAATTGGATGTCGGTCAGCGCCTCGAACATATCAGCGCAGAAATCGTCAACGCGCTCCCCGTCGAGAGCCAGGTCTGAGCAACTTCTAGGTGGGTTCCGGCCGTGCCAGCGGACCAAATGGTAATCGTAGTCTCGGTACAGCCAAAGCGTGCTGTTCTTCGTAGGTGCCATCGCGAAAGTCCAACTTTCGACTTGGCCCGCCGCCGAGATGCTAGCAGACCTAGCGAGAAAAGCAATCCATCGCAACATAGCAGGACCGCCCCGACGCATAGAGGTCAGGAGCCTGCGTCGAGACGGTCAGCGCTTCAGGTGGGGGAAAGCGCCGCTACTACTCTACGCGCTAGGCGGCACGGTCGGCAGGAAAGGCGGGACAATGCGCACCTCAAAGACCGGCGGCTCCTGCGGATCAAGGTGGGCTTGCGGCGATTGCCGGTTGTCGAAGTGCTTGCTGATAATGCGGACGCCGCCAAAGTCGGCCGGATAAATTACGCCGATGATCCGGTTGTCGTACCAGATTTCGACGCATTTCACGCCGGCCAGCAGAGTGTGCGGCGATACGCGCAACTCGCTACGCACGGAACAATCTCGGAACCCAGTACAGCACCGCCAACACTAGACAGGCTATGGCTACGATGAATTTGGCGAAAATCCAGAGCGTACGGCCCGTTGTGTGCTCGCGGGTGGGGTCATTTTGGGCCACGCCTCAGCTCCTATTGAAGTTTCCTGAATGGTAACGCCCGCTGTAGGCGGCGTTCAAGAGAAAACTCACCCGCGTTCCAGGGGCCGAGACGGGGCGGGGCCGATGCCGGGGGGAAACAACGGCCACCGCGCCCGTCTCAACCGTTCCGAACTACCCCGTCGCCGCTCTACGGGACGTACCTTTGGCTGCGGGCATCGCAAGGTGGGTAGTTCGGAAGCTCAAGTGCGGAACCCGCCCGTCGCCTAATTGCGTCAGCACGCGGCCGGCTACTGCTCACTGTCCGTGAATGCTCCCGGCGCATACTTCTCCAGCTCGCGCGGGATAGGGATGGCGATAAGCGTCGTGCGGCCGGTTATCCAATCGACTGCCCACGTCCAGTCTGCCGCCACAGACAAGCCCCACAGTCGCTTCTGGCCATCCTCGGCGACTGTGACCACTGGGCCCCCGGACACTCCGTGGTAGTCTGCCACTGGCACGTCGATCCAGACCGTCAGTCCGCTGGGTTCGTGTCGGCACTCGCGCACTACACCCTCACAGAACACAGGACCGCGATCCAAAAACGATGCCAAACAAGCGCGGTCAACAATGCCGGGAAAGCCCCCGAAGAGCACACGTTGCCCAGGAGGTAACTCCTCACGCTCGTCCAGCGGCAATGGACTAGCCAGCCGCGTCGTTGCTTGCGCAATCGTCCAATCTCCGCCATCCTCGTCACGCGAGCGAAGTGGGCCGCGCGCGAGCACTTTGGCCGGGAGGCCATCTACGGCGATAGCATTCAACGGTCCAGCGACATGGCGTGCGGTCACGACGAGATTCTCGCCTACGGCGAACCCGCAGCCCGGTCCCCACCCGACCACGTGCAGGACCGGAACAGGCGGCTGGGGTATGTTTGGGCTGTTGACTGGGAGGCCGTACATCCATAGTGCAAGTTGGTCAGAGATCGACAGTCTCGGTGCAGGCGGTCTGCCGGCAGGCGGCCGTGGGTTGAGGAACACTTCCGACGTCAGCCTGCGCACCGAGAGGTATGAGAAACCGACAGATTCCCGGTCCTGGAGTTCGTCTACCACGATGCCCCACACCGAGAGCTGCCCCGCTCGGTACTCGCCGGCTGGGCCGCCTATGAAGCCAGCATAGTCACCCTCTGGAACTCGCACAATCACGCAATCACTGACTTCCCCCTCAACGTTGCCGTATGCAAATTCAGGGGGAGTGCGCAATATTTCCGCCGCGCTGGCGCCGTGACCGAAACGGAAGCCCGCCAGGACAACCTCGTCGCCGCAGGCACCGTCAAAGCGGTGCAGTGGCGCAGGGGCAAATGCCGGGCGCGTGCTGACAAAGCGCCTGAAGTTGGGTCTGGCTGACTCACCGGCTTTCGGGATAAAGGCGCTCGCAGGAACACCGTCCACCACAGCAGCCTTAGAATCATCGCCGGGCGAGCCGGCGGACAGGACGCAGGCTGCGGCCACCGGAACGCCAGCGCACAGGACATTCGCCGTTTGAACGCGCACCACCGGCAGATCGGGTAATGCACAGTTGACCCGATGAGTTCCACCATATGGCTGGGCGGCGCACCCGACCAGCCATACAGTGGCAATTACGACCAAACGTGCGAATCGCACTTTCACGACTCAAACTCACCGCAACCGGCAACGTCAGTTGCTTAGAGCGGGTTGTTTGCCAAGAAAGAACCGTTCAAGTAGAAGTCAACCCCCGTGTACTGCGCGGGAGTGGGGCCGGACAATTGAATCTTGTAGACCCCTGCCGTATCGTTGCAATTCACATATTTGACTCCGAGCTGGGACAGGAATTCAATTACGTCCTTCACTTTCACGTTCTTCAATTGGAGTAGCTGCGCCCCGGTGTGGCCGTTGGCGAGCCGGAGGCCGTAGGCATGAATGTTACTTGCGCCGATCGAAGCGAGGAGGAGGTTACTCCGATCCGTCGGCAGTTCCCAGTTCTTGTCCACCACCATGTAGAAGTCCATCTGGTCCGTTTTGGTGAAGCTCGTAATCGAACTCCCCGTGAAGTTCTCGAACCACATGATCGGCGCGACCTTTCCGTCGCCGTCAGGCGTCAAGCCGAGTTCGGTCTCGCTGCTCCAAGCGGGGAT
>JAGPEO010000134.1:0-2222 GCA_018056925.1 Phycisphaerae bacterium | reverse complement strand
CCCCGGCGGAAGCCCCGGAGGGGTGCCTATAATGTAGTTGCGAGTTCCGTCTGGGTTCTTGGTGTACCATTGGTGTAGTTCGAAGTCAAAATAATAGCATGTGCCATTAATGCAGACCTCACCACGATCAATGGTAGTAATTTCGGGCGGCTCAATGGGTTTTGGCGTCTTGGGGGTCCTTATCGTCGCACGAGGCGGCTACCAGGAACACGAGGCTCACGGTCATCAACGACAACAACAGTTTACGTGACGTGAAACTTCCTCCACACGAAACAACAGTCGAGGCCGGGTCCAGCCCCATCGGCCGAACCGCCCCGCCACATAGAAGCCTCACAATTCAACCTATGGGGCAGGAATTGTCTCGTCAATGTCTTTTCTGGACTTTGCGCAAAAGCGCACAGTGCCCCAAACAAGGTCCACCGTGTCCTGCTAGCCCGCCCCTAACAGCGCTTGGCGGCAAGACGGGCAGAAAGGGCGGGACGATCCGAACCTCGAAGGCTGGCGGCTCCTGCGGATCAAGGTGGGCTTGCGGCGATGCGGCGACTGCCGGTTGTCGAAGTGCTTGCTGACGACGCGAATTCCGTGGGATGCAGTGCGCGCGCGGGAACGTAACAAGAAAGACATCACGCACGCTCGCAACGAAGGCCAGGTCAAAGCGAAGATCGAACTAACATGATTTTCGCGCTGTGGGCGCTGCTGTTACCGCGTCTGGCAACTCCTACTCGCGGCACTTTCCGCAGCCGCTATGACTGGAAAATTGTGAGCGCGATGAACCGTGAGCGGTTTCGGGACTCCTGCGGTAGCCTGGCACAACTGGCCTTGACTCCAGGACCGATATGCATTAGCGTACATTATTGCACTCGGGAAGGCTGCATGGGCGGAGACAGCGATGATCGCAATACTTTTTTGGCTCGCTGGTTCAATGGTTGCAGACGCAGCTTACCCGCTAGCGCCGCAATCCAATCGACAGAGTGACGGTGAAACTCAGCAAGTTGGCGTCGAAGCAGATGAGATTCAATCGGCGGTGGAGCTTGGCAGACGTGTGGCTGCCCGTTACCGCGACCTTCCATACTTAGCGCTTTCGGGAATGGTCGAAGAAACCCAAAACAACCACGTGCTGGCACAAGTCTACTTTGAAGCCGAAATGGCGGACGGGCGACACTTGCTGAACGCCACGCTTGCAGCGGGGGTGCTGACGATATCATTCAGCGACGGATGCGTACGAGAAGAATTTCGCCCCGCGCCCGGCGCGCCCGCCGACGCCGTCATAGAGTACGACGCTCCGCGCGCTTATGGAACACCTAGCATTCAACTCCGGGAGCGGCTCGGGCCGCGAGAGGGCTGCATGATCGGAGGCATGCTGGGAACCTGGCTGGGCGCGAAAGCTCGTGCGCCTGTCATACTCGAAAAGTGGTTCGCCGAGGGCAAGCTCCTGCCTGGTGGCGTCCTAATCGACGGCCGTCCGTGCTATATCGTCGAGTGGTCCGGCAGTGTTGAGCGTACTGATACGCTTTTTGTTGAAAAGGATTCGCTGCTCCTTTGCGAATGGCGAACCGCCTACGTGGACGGCATTCTGCGAGTGGAACATTACTGGCTTGACCCGAGAGCAGAGGTCCCTGAAAGAGCCTTCGGCGGCTCGGCCTCAACTCCTGATACGAGCACACGAGAAAAAGGAGGTGCCCTTAAGACAGCAAATAATCGTTTGTAGTTTCGTCTCGTTCTTCAGGGGGATGGAAGGTGGTTTCAATGAATCGCTACGTAGTTACTGTTCTGTTATTTCTGTGCCCCGCTACATCTTTGTTCGCAGTGGCCGAAGAAGTTCCGGCACCAGACTGGGCCTCTTATTCAGAGGAAGTGAACCTTTCCGCTACCGATTGGCTGGATAACAGCGGCAACGCCTTCCAGCTCTGGACAGGGACTGTTCAAGTTGTAGAGAATGGCGAGAATCAGGAGTACGAAGTCAGCGTCACGTGGAATCCGCAGGCCCTTTCGGCGCAAATCACAGTCGGAGGCCAGAGCGTCAACTCTTCGACAGACTACTCCAACGACGCGCGCATCAGCTTTCAAACGGCGGCCATGCCAGGGGTCCTCGGCTACATCTATGTATACGAGCCCACTCAATCGGTGGTGCTCGGATGGACGGGCGATCCTGTAGTCACGCCTTCGATTACTCTTACCGGCGTGATAGATATCAGCGGCTCGTTCAGCGCCGTCGCGCCTAG
>JAGPEO010000133.1 GCA_018056925.1 Phycisphaerae bacterium | reverse complement strand
TTCTGGCGCGTGCCGTGCGGCGCGCGTGCATCAAGTCCAGACCTATTTCGGGCTGGATGGCCCGGATCAGGACGGCGCTCGGCACACCTTCTGGCTCCGTGACGATGTTTAGACACCAGCGCGAGTGGATGGCGTACACGTAGGCGTGCCCGGGCGGCCCGAACATACTGGCGTTACGCCGGGTCATGCCGCGAAACGCATGGCAAGCCGGATCGTCGGCCGCCAGGTAAGCCTCGGTCTCGACAATCAGACCGCCGGCTACACCGTCGGGCGTCTCGCACAGTAGGCTCTTGTTGAGCAGTTCCCGCGCGACCTCAATCACCGGGCGATCATAGAAATCGCGCTGCAGCACTGCCTTGACCGTCCCCGGCCGCCTGTTTCGCTTCATGCCCGCAAGTTTACGTAGGCACAGGGCGAAAGGCCACGGTGGATTGAGGGCGGGCCGGCGGTGATCGCGGCCACGGCCTGGCCAGCCCGAGAGCCGGCTTGTTAAAGGAGCGGCGTCAGGAGGCGAGCTGTGCCTTCGATGACCTCGTAATAGCGCGGGCGCTCGCGCAGTTCGCGCAGACTGATTACCCGGGCCCGGCGGCAGAAGCGGTCGATTGAGGCCGCTAACTCGCGCGTGACGGCCTGATCGTAAATCAGCGCGGTCACCTCGTAGTTCAGCCGGAAACTGCGCATGTCCATATTGGCCGAACCCAGCATGCACCAACGGTCGTCGACGGTCACCAGCTTGGAGTGCAACACTCCGCCGTCGTATTCGTAGATTTTCACGCCGCGCTCGAGCAGTTCACGGTAGAAGCTGCGGCCGGCCCAGAGCACGATCAAGGCGTCACTGCGGGTGGGCAAGACCAGCTCGACGGTTACACCGCGAGTGCAGGCGTAAGTGAACGCCATGCGCAGGGCCGGACTAGGCACGAAGTAGGGTGTGGCAATTCTGATCTTGTCCTTGGCGGAGGAGACCGCGGCAAACATGATTTGCTCAAGCGGGTTGATGTTCTGCTCGGGGCCGGTGGGGAGAATCTGCACGATAGACCGGCCGGGGCGGGCCGGTCCCGGGAAGTAGTCTTGGCCGGAGAGA
The DNA here is from genome assembly GCA_018056925.1 of Phycisphaerae bacterium. GTDB lineage: Bacteria > Planctomycetota > Phycisphaerae > UBA1845 > Fen-1342 > JAAYXS01. The sequence continues at coordinate 8,547 of JAGPEO010000133.1, read as the reverse complement.
TCCTGGCGTGTGGCGAACAGCCAGTCTTCACAGAAGGTGCGTTGCAGCACCAGCGCGGCCGGTCCGGCGACGCGCATGTGGGTGTCATACCAGGGGCTAAGCTTTTTGAGCCGCCCGCGGTATTCGTCGCCGATGTTCTGGCTGCCGATGAAGCCGATCTGTCCGTCGACGACCACGATTTTGCGGTGGTTCCGCAGTTGGGGACTGATGTTCTTGCGGAAGGGGCGCAGCGGCATGAAAAAAGCGATCTTCCCGCCGGCCTCGGTGAAGGGGCGCGTGAACTTGCGGCCGATGCTGAAAGAGCCGACGGAGTCGAGCAGTACGCGGCATTCGACTCCGGAGCGGGCTTTTTCTATCAACAGGTCGCGGAAGAAGTACCCGGTTTCGTCGGGCCGCCAGATGTAGTACTCGGCGTGAATGTGGTGTTTGGCGGCGCGCATCGCGTCTTCGAGGGCCGCGAAGGTGACCTCTGATTCCTGGTAGATTTCGACGGCGTTCTGGCGGGTGGCCGGCAGGTCGGAAAGCCGGCGGCCAAGCCCGGCGATGGCTCGCAGGTCCTCGGGGAAGTCAGGTTCTTCGCCGGTTCCGTCGGCCTGCTGGCGGGCCCAGGCTTCGAGCATGGCGATCTGACGCGCCACGCGCCGCCGCCGCCGCCGGGTTCGACGTACCACCCACGCCGAGCCAATCAGCCAGTACAGCAGCGTCCCGAGGAAAGGCAGGATTAGGACGGCCATGATCCAGCACAACATGGCCATGGGTTCCTTACGTTGGCGCAGCACTGACAGAATGACGACCAGCGCCAGCATGTAATTAGCGATTAGCAAGACAACGAGGAAACCCGACATACTGCCAGTTTCGGCGGCTGGTTTGGAGGTGTCAAACCAGGGCATGAGGCAGAGGTCAGCAGTGAAGAGCCGGTAAGCTCTCGCGACGCGCGGGAGCATCGGGGCGGGCGCGGGCGTCGCCGCCAGTCGCGGGCTAAAATGGCGCTGGGAGGTGGCGCGTGATTAAAGACCCCGGAAAGGCGGCGATCCGCATCAGCCTGGCCGTGTCGGTCCTGATGTTGGCGGGCAAGCTGACGGCGTACTTTCTGACGCACAGTACCGCCATTCTGGGCGACGCGCTGGAGTCGGTCGTCCACTGCGCCGCGACTGGCCTGGCTGCACTCGCCTACTGGTACGCCGCCAAGCCGGCCGATCCCGAGCATACCTACGGGCACGGGCGGATCGCTTACTTTTCGGCGGGGTTTGAAGGCGCTCTGGTTCTGGCCGCGGCGCTGGCCGTCATGGCCAGCGGCATCAGAGGCTTATTATATGGCCCGGATTTGAAGCACGTCGGCGCGGGCCTGGCCATCACGGGCGCATTGGCGCTGATCAACTTGGCGTTGGGGATATTCCTAATCCGCGTGGGCCGCAAACAGAACGCGATGATACTGATCGCCAACGGCAAGCACGTGCTGTCGGACGTTTGGACGACGGCCGCGGCCGTCATCGGCTTAACGCTGGTGCTAATTTTCCGGGTTGATCTGCTGGACCCGATTGCGGCGCTGGTGATCAGCGTGGTCATCATGACGGGCGGCGTCTCGTTGGTTAAAGGAGCCTACCGGGGACTGATGGACAAGGCCGACCCGGCAGTCCGGGACGCGCTCATCCGCGAGCTGCGCGAGCGCCAGGCCGAGGGGCTGATCGAGCAGTACCACCAGCTTCGCTGCCGCGGAACCGAAAACGAACTGTGGATTGACGTTCATTTGCTACTGCCCGGGGAGTTGAAGCTGGAGTCAGCGCACACGCGCGTCACGTTGCTCGAGGAGGCCTTGCGCGAACTGTTTCCCGATCGCAAAGTCTACGTGACGTCGCACATTGAGCCGGCCACGCACGCGGATGCGCATCCGGAGGGGCACGAAGGGGTGCCGGATCCGCTGGCGCAACAGAACCCGCCGGCCGCCATTTGAGTTTGCTGAACCGGCCGCTTGACGGTCATTTGCTGGACCGACCGCCTGGCGGTCAAAGATCCGGTGCGGTTCGTCAACGGACACGGCCACGTGAGTCTGCTCGCCATATTAGCTTGCTCGCCATCTGAGCTTCTCTAGAGGAGCTGCTGTTCGAGCGCGGCCAAACGCTTCTGCAAGTCTGTGATGGCTTCGCGCAAGGCAGACAGCTCTTCCTCGATCACCTGCAAGCGCGAATCATCCGCTGTTGATTGCTGCTGGGGTTCTGATGCGCAGGCGTCCGGCAATGAGGCAGGGGGGGAGCTATCTGCCGAGCTTTGGGCGGCGAACGCGCGCGAGGCCGGTTCTGACGCGAGCGGCTGTGCCGCCACGGCCGGCTGCTCGCCGGGCGGGTACAGGCAATGGGCGTAGCGCGCCGCGGACTGGCCCGGCGCCCGCGGCAGCGGCGCGACCAGCGGCGGGTCGGTTTCGCAGAGCATCTGCACCACCGCGGCGATGGCCTCGGCGTTTTCAAACGGGTAGAGGCGCATGCAGCGTGACCGCAGCTCGCCCAGTGTCTGTGGGCCGCGCAGCAGCAGTTCGGTCATGACGGCCCGCTGCGCCTTTTCCCAGTTGAGCGCGGTTTTGACCTCGTGCCGAAAGCGGTCCACGCGCCCGCCCATGCCGGCCAGAATGCGAGAGACGAGGCCGCGCTCGCGCAGGGCGTCGAGCGTGTTCCAGACGGTATCCTCGTCCAGTTCCATGACGGGATCGCGGTTGGACTTCTGATTGCACGCGGCAATGACGGCGTTCAGCGTCATCGGGTAATACGACGGCTGGGCCAGCGATTTCTCAATCAGGACTCCCAGCACGCGGCGTTCGAGTTCGTTCAATTCTACCTGGGGCACGTCATCCTCCTGACGAGCGCCGCCGACAGCGGCGCGGCGAGTACGGGACAAGCCAACTTACTGGCGAACTGTGGCGCGCTCAAGAAGGCGGGGGAAGCTGTCAGCCTTCAGCCGTCAGCTTTCAGCCAAGGCAACTCCGCTCGTGCGAGAATCCGTCTCGCACGCCCTCCGGCGGGAATCCTTTGCCGCACCCTGGCCCGCCCTCACCATTCCGGCAGATCGACTTCAATGCAGCTCGTTCCCTCGCCGGCATACGCCGCGGCTGAGCTGAACCGCCAATGTTCCGGGCGCTGGACCAGCCGCGCGAGCGGCGGGGGCGCGAGGCGTTACCCCAGGTGCGTAAGCGGTCTGATAAAAAGCGGCGTGAGATCGGGCCATGGGGGCAGGTGATCAGATACGCATGGTTCTTGTGCACTCGATTTTGATAACCTGAGGCCCGCCGCTGCGCGGAGAGAGGTGATAGGTGAGAGGCGAGCAGGTGACAAAAGCGGTTGCGCGGAGACAGTTGATAGGTGGCAAGTGAGCATTGAGGACGTTTCGAATGCCGCATAAGGGCGCCTTTCTGCGCGCGGGGCGCGGTGTCTTCTATCGATTCTAGAGAGCGGCCCGCGTTCAGTTGTCACGTTTCGGCCAATAGTCCGCGGATTGTGCGTGGTTGCGCGCCAGTGGCGGCGAGACGCTGCTTGGGGTGATAAAGTGATAAGGTGATAGGGTGATAAAGAAAGCTTTCAGCCATCACCCATCGGCTTTCAGCTAAGGCAACCGGCAAGACGCTGAGAGCGCCAAGACCGCCATGAAGGAAAAGCTGCGGCGCGTGGGGCAGAGGATTTGCGCGGCCCGCGCGTGCGAGAATCCCTCTCGCACGCCCTCCGGCGGGAATCCTTTGCCGCGCCGCAGCTCTTAGAGCTCAACGAACAACTAGGCGCGTCGCTGCGTCCCCGTTCTACCAGGCGTTCTGCCAGTAGCTCCTCCCCGTTCTGCCAATGCAGCGCAATCCGAGATCTGAAATCTGAAAATCCCGGCTGGGTGCCGTTGCGGTGAGTGGAACTCAATTTCGTAGTAGTCTTTGGGTAGACTGCCGTGGGTTGCAGCACGGTTGTATCGGGCGGACCGCAGACCGCTTTCGCGGCAAGTGGGCAGCCTCGGGTAGCGCTGCGGTCACTCAACGCAGGAGAGTGAAAATGTCCAGTCGACGGCGGTCCCAGAGCTGCGCCGCGGTGGGTGCCGTGGCATGCTTCGTGGCACTGGCGGGCGGGTGGTGGGTTAAAGACCTCGACCCGGCGCCCGTTGTGGCGCAGGATGCTGCGCCGGTAGACACCAATAATACGCGCGCGGCATCGCTGCTCATGAGCAGTGGCGAACGTGGCAGCGTACCGGCCGTGGCGCTGCAGGGCGTGTATTGGGGGGACCACAAAGACTACATGTTGCCGCTCGACGGGCGTCCGACGATTGTGGTGCTCGTAGATCCCGCCAAGACGCTGGTGCCGATGGAGTTGATTCGCGGGTTGCGAATGGTCGAGAGATTTGGCGACCGCCTGCGTTTGGCGGTGGTGTTCGTCGGCGATCGGGCTAAAGATCGAAACGTGGTGGAATCTGCCCTTGAACAGCGCAGCCTATTGAAGCTGGGGCTTAGGGGCTTGCCGGATTTCCTTTCATTGACTGATCGGAGCGGGCTATTCCACAAGGAGTTGGGAAACCCGTCACCAACGCACGCGATTCTCGTAGCCGCCGACGGGACGATCATCGGGCGCGAAATCCTGATCGGGCCTTTCAGCGAGGAACTGACGCGTATCGAACGCACGCTGGATCAAACGGGCGCGGCTGATACCGGGATGGCGGATGCAGATGAAAAGATGGCGGCGATTTCGAAGGCGGTGCAGGCGGTGCCGCTTCTTCCGCCGGACCCGGACGCCGCGCGCCTGCCGCAGCGCCTCCGCCTGGTGCGACGCCTGGACGCTGCGGCGGTCGTGGCGCAGATGGCGGCCGTTGACCCCGACGCGGCGCTCGCGGCCGTGCGCGGGTACTGCGAAAACGGGTCCAACTTCTCGCTCGCGCGGCGCCTGGCGGAGGCCGCGGCGGAACGGTTCGGCGCGGAGCGCTGCGCCTGGGCGCGGCCGCTGCTGGATAGCCGGGCGGACGGTTACGTATCGGTGAGTCACTGGCAGCTCGGGACTGCTTTGAGCGTGGATAATGCGTCCGATTTGCGCATGTACGTTGAACTGCAATGCACGCTTGAAGCGCGCTGGAGCGGATCGCGGGTGGCCGAGTTGACTCAGGTGGCGCTGCTGCGGGGAGTGTCGGTGGTGCGCCTGGAGAGCGACAAATTCGAGACGGTGAACGCCGGCTGGGGCGACTATACGGTTCATAGCACGATCAAGGTGATCATGTCAGAGGGCGAGTGGCCAAACGTGCACGAATTCCCGGTGCTGACGCGCGCCTGGACCGAGAACGTGGCCTTTCTGCCGCGTAACGAGTCGCCCGAAGAGGACGACGCCGACGTGGCCGACTTTTCGCCGGCCACCAGGGCGCTGCGCGCGGGGTTCAATCAAGCGTTGTGGGCGGCGCGGCGTGCTGGTTCGGCGGGTGAACAAGAGCAGGGCGGGCGCAGTGTGCGCGGGGTGCTCGCGCAGGTTGAGCAATGGGTGACGAGCGCGGCGGGGCAGCTATTCAGATCAACCGGGCTGGTGGGTAAGCCGTTCGGCGGTCTGAAGACGTCATCCTGGGTGCAGGGAAAGGAGCGCCTGGGGCTAGGGGAAGGGGGTACGCTGGCGTCACCCCAGGGACGCGTGCTGCTGGTGGACTTTATATTCGTGGGGTGCCCGCCGTGTCGGGCGGCGCTGCCAAGGTTGAGCAAGCTCGACGCGGAGTACCGCGAGCGCGGCCTGGACGTAGTTTCAGTCGCGACGTCGTGGGGCGCGCGCGGCCTTTTTCGCCTCGTCGAACAGGACAAGCTGACGCATGCGGTCGGTGTATTGTGCGAGAAGGAGGAGCAGCGGTACGGGGTGCAGGCGTTTCCGAGTTACCTTTTGATTGATCGGCGCGGAAACGTCCGTTGGTCATGCACAGGGAAAGAGCCCAGCCGGGAGCTGATCGAGCAGTTGCTGGAGGAAGGGAATTAGGCGAATCAGGTAATTAGACTGTTGGGCAATTAGGCATTAAGGCGCCGCTCGCGCGAGAATCCGTCTCGCACGCGCTCCGGCGGGAATCCCTTGCCGCGCCGCAGCTCTCAGAGCTCAGCCATCAGCGCAGAACGCGCAGATTGTGAGCGCTTTTGCGCCTTTTTGTCTCCTCAGATGTCGCACATTTTCACAGACTCGATCGGCCTGCGGCCAGCCGCACGCTTGCGTTCCGGCCGCACGTCCGCGGGCAGCCCGCACCAATCACTAGACCCGTGCCGTCCCCGTTCGCCCTCCGTCCTCGTTCTACCCCCGGCTGCAAAAAGGCTTGACTGCGGCCGCGAGGCATGATATAGTGGTAGCCGTTACATATTAATACATATCAAAAGGCGGAGAGAATGTCGTTTACGGTAGCAAATGGGGCGAGCGGCTTTTCGCGTTTCGGCCAGGCGAGCGCCGAGGTCGAGGAGGTGTTTAGTGGCTCCCACGCGGTTCTGGCCAAACTGATCGCCGAGCGAGCTCACCGGTTCGGATTTGAACCGAAAGGCCAGAAAACCGGATACGTAAATTTCTCTCTCGAGCGTCGGGCGCACACCCAGATTCATCCTCATCCTGATGGCGTGGCCCTCGTCGTTCGCGAAGCCGCCGACGAACTGCCAGATTTCCAATATCTGCGCGCCGTGCCCTGCTCCGGCCTAAGAAGGGCTCGTGGGCGCAATGCGTCGTGGCTTCAGGGAGACGGGAGATATACGTTCAGACCGGCCGCCGCGGTGCTCGTTCCGGCAGAGCTTGCTGAGAGCGCCGTCGCTCCAGGCTGGGCGGAGGTCGATGCCGTGCTTTCGTACGCGAAGAGCAAGAGAGCGGCCGATGGATTGTGGAGTACAAGGAAATGACCGAACATAAGCGTTCTTTGCCTGACGATGGCGGATCCCAAGGCGAGCGTTCAATTCTGCTGCGCTTGTCAGCAGATGAGTTCCGGCGGCTGAGCTATGTAGCTGATGCATTGCAGCTGTCGGCCTCCGCGACATTGCGGGCCCTGATTCCGAACATCGAACGGCCGGATCGACAGGTAGTAAGCACGCCAGCGGACATCGCGTCAGCAGCGGGGTTTGATGTGGTTCCTGTCGCGGAGGACTTTGATGCAAGGCGCCTTCGTCGTCTTCTGGCTGACTTACGCGCGGAGAACGCAGCGTTGAGGCTTTGCGATGAGATCGAGCAGCAGCTTTGCGAGCGCGGGCTGCGTACGCTGCGAGTGGACACGTACAAGCGGCTCGGACGCTGGTGTCACCCCCATCGTTGGACGGACCGTGAAAAACGGGTCCGGCCGCTCGCCGAGGAATTGAGCCGTTTATTGTTCGGCTGCGTCATCGAACGCTTTGGCTGAGCTGCCAAGCACTGCACGGCATCGACTTCGAGGAAGACGCTCGCAAAGGGGCACGGAGAATCGGCGATATGGGTGCTCGCACGTACGCACTAATTTGCCAGGTCGGCGATGAACTGGTCGCGGCGTGACCACGGTGCTGCTTTGACGTCATAGGCGTGAAGGGCTTCGATCACGTCGCCGGTCACTTCGCGCGCCGAGTCATTCAAGAACGCATAAGCCTCAGAAGCTTCGCCGCGCGCCTCGCGCGTGTCGCTCAGAGTGAACAAGTAGGTTCCAATTGTGTTCTTGTTCGGCGCGTTGATGGCCTGGACCAAGCGCTCCGGGCGACGGCGCGATTTCGGGATGAGAAAGTCGATCGCGTGGTCGAAACCGCTGCGACCTGTGATCTTCACGCGCGGGCTATAGCGAACATCGTGCCGGTCCAGGAACTCGCGCACGTCTTCCCAGAAGAAGCCGGCCACGCGCGGCTGGGCCATGACGAACATGTCGTTCACCGCGAGCATGCACTGAATTAGCGCGTGGAGCCCTGCCCGAGGTTGCGCGTGGACGCATCCACTACAAGCGCGTTTTTCTCCACGCGGACGCCGAATCCGTTAAGCACGGCGTCCAAAACGGCCTTTCGCTTGGGCGTACCGACATCCACGCCGCTTGTCCGCAGGTCGCTGAGAATGTAACCATCGTCCGACAGGACTATCTTGCCGTTCGTCCTGACCGCATACACTTGCAGATGATCGTTGTGTCGATCAAGGAACGGGGTTGTCAGCTCACACGCGTCTCGCAGGTTTTGTGTGGAGAGCCCTTTGCGCAGCCACGTGACGTACGCGTCGACCAGTCGCTCGCATTCCTGTCGATTCACAGGAGTCCCTCCTGGAACGGTGGGAGATTCTCGATGCTGCAGTATCGACAGAAGTCCCGAAACGTACGCCTTGCATCGCTATGAGCTCGTCGGCTTCTGCCTGCGTCAACATTTGAGCTTATCCTGCCTCAGCACGTCCGGCAGCATTCCGTTTAAATGTCTACTTATTCTCCGAGTTGCGAGCATAAAGCCCTGAAAGGCCGTTGGCCAGAGGGGGTCGCAGACCAGCGGCAGCCGCAAATGACGGCTCACGCCTTGGCCGGGTCGGAGGCTTCGGGGTCGATGCCCAGGGCTTCGATGGCGGCCGGGAGTTGGTCGCGGGCGAATTTGCCGACGCGCGACAGTTCAAAGAGAGC
>JAGPEO010000132.1 GCA_018056925.1 Phycisphaerae bacterium | reverse complement strand
TGAAGGTGGCGACGTCGAAGCCGGCCTCGGTCAGCCAGGCCGCGGTTTTTCGACAGATTGCGTCCTCGTCGTCGATCACCAGTACTCGGACAGAGATCATCCGCATCATGGACGAGTATTGTGCGCCAGCGCCGGGTCGGAGGAAAGGCCGCTGTCGTCGGAAGCGGTCGGCGGCCGGAGCGGCGCGCTGGGCGTGCGGTGCGGCACGAAGCGGGCGCCTGGGCGGCTAACCTGGAATTCAAATTGTGGGCAACGGCTTACGCTAAAATCCGTTCGATAGAGTGCGTCGGGTCTGTTTACGAACACTTTCAATGGGAGCCGGGTATGAAGCGCTATGTGCGGGCTTCGTGCATTGTGCTGATGGGCGCAGGCCTGTCTATGACGTTAGGGGGATGTCCGCTTCTCTGCGACTTGCTCAATTGTCCGTGCAATGTCAATAATGAGAACGGTAACGCCAACGCCAACGTGAACAATGCCAACGTCAACGTTAACAACGCGAACGAGAATATCGTCAACGTCAACGACAACGTGGTCGAAAACATAAATCAGAACGACAATTTCGTTGACAACGTGAACGACAACATCGTCGACAATTTCAACGATAATGCCTTCGATAATCTGAACGACAATATCGACGGCAATGTGAACTTCAACGACAATGTTGACGACAACGTGAACGACAATCTGTAAGTCGCCACCGACGCGTAAGCGCGCCCGGTAGCACGCGGCGCGTGTTAAGAGCGCCGGCAGGCCGTCTTGGCACACGCAATCGCCCGATCATCGCCTGTTGTGACTCAACCCGGGGGTCTGTGGCCGAGTCGCCTGCCAGACAGTCTCTGCATCTCTCCAATTACGAACTCGAATGCCCTAAATTCCTTCTCACAATCGAGAGACAATCAGTCGGACGACTACAATTATCCTGATTACGCATTCGGGCCTTCTATGGAGACACGCTATGAGAAGCAGAGTGTTCCGCGCCGGGACTGTGCTGATCTCTGCGGCCGCCCTGGCGGCATTGACCGCTTGTCCCGTCGCGACAACCGACGATGCAGAGACGGCAAGCACCGTGACTGCGGGCGAGACGGTTAACGGCAATGACAACGCCAACGGAAACGCCAACGCGAATGAGAACCTGTCTGGATGTGTGAACATCAACGGCACATGCGTGGACATCAACAATCTCAACTGCCCCGATCGCGACGACAACTCCAATTGTCCGTGCGGCTGTGCCGACACGAATGTGACGGATGTAAACGTAGTGGTGGATTTCATAGTTCAGCAGGTTACGAATATTGACATAACCCAAGTGGACGCGGCGATAAATGTCAATAGGCACAGGGTTCACGACAATGTGAACGCCGTGAAGCCCATAAACCTGAACTGTTGTCCGCCTTGCGATTGCAAGCGCTGCGAGTGCAGGTTCGACTGTCCGCCGTGTGATTGTGACTGCAAGTGCGTGTGTGACGACAATCGTAACGAGAACAAGAAGCCCGACAATCGCAACGACAACAAGGACGACAACCGCAACGAGAACAAGAAGCCGGACAACCGGAACGACAACGTCGACAACAAGAACAAGAATGATAATCGCTGGGAGTAGGATCGCAGGCGGGGGACGCCCGGGCGGTGCGGGCGTCCTCTGGGGGATTGAGGATCGAGGGATCTAGCTAGGGATCAAGGGATCTAGGGATCGAGAAACGGCCGGGGCCGCCGAGAATCCGCGCGGCGTGCCCCGCCGCCCGGGCGGCGAGTACCCGGCGGGTCCTTTCGTTCGCGCTTACGGCGGGCGGCTGCGGCTCACTCTCCCGGCGCCCATCCGAGGCGATGCAGAGGGGCGTGAACGCGCTGCAGGACGCCGGCCTTGGCATCGCTGAGGCTCCTGGTCGTCGGCGAACCCGCGCCCTGCGCGGCTCCGCGAAAACGTGGCGTCCGCTGATTGGCCCTGCCCAGTTGCCAAGGATCGGTAGAACGCACGGGGGCCGCCTAGGAGCGCGGCTCACCGGCGGACGCCGGCCATGAGCACCCCCCAGCCGGGTTCGTACGTAGGCTCAATTGCGCAGGTGGGCTCAATTGCACTGCCCTTGGCGGTCGAATAGCATCGCGGGTTGACCTGAATTTAGGAGCATCAGCGTATGCCCAGCCGCTATCTCGTAACCGCCGGTTTGCCGTATTCCAACGGGCGCTTGCACGTGGGGCACATTGCCGGCGCGTATTTGCCCGCCGACACCTACGTCCGATACCTGCGCGCCTGCGGCCGCGATGTGCGCTTCATTTGCGGCAGCGACGATAACGGCGTGGCGATCGAGATTTCAGCCCTGCGGTCCGGAAAGTCGCCGCAGGAGATTTCGACGCATTTTCACGAGGTGCAGAAGCGCGACTTCGCCGGCCTGGGGATCGAATTCGACGTCTACGGCGGCACGCACCAGCCCGGCTACCGCGAGATGCACGAGCGCATCAGCCAGGAGTTCTTCCTGCGCATCCATGAAAAAGGGTACTTCACCAAGAAGAGCACCCGCCAGCTTTACGATCCGAAAGCGGCCCGCTTTCTACCCGACCGCTACGTCCGCGGGAAGTGCCATCACTGCGGCGCCGCCGGCGCGACCGGCGACCAGTGCGATAACTGCGGCCAGATGATCGACCCGCTCCTGCTGATCAACCCGGTCAGCGAGATTACGGGCGAGCGGGCGGAGGTGCGGGAGACGACGCACTGGTTCCTGAGCCTGCAAAAATTCGAGCAGCCGCTCAAGGAGTGGCTCGAGAGCAAGCGTGGGCAGTGGCGGGCGAACGTGCTCAACTTCGCGTTGGGGCAGATCAAGCAGGGGCTGCCGGAACGATCGATGACGCGCGACATCTCCTGGGGCATCCCGGTGCCGCTGGATGACCCGGACGCGCGCGGCAAAGTGCTCTTCGTCTGGTTCGATGCGCCGATCGGGTATATCTCCTTCACGGCCCAGCTCTTTGCGGATCAGCTCGGGAACTGGCGCGAGTACGAGAAGTGGTGGTGCGATCCGGAATCCGCGATCGTGCACTTCATCGGCGAGGACAACACCGTCTTCCACGCGCTGATCTGGCCGGCGATGCTGATGGCCGACGGGCGGCACCAGCTTCCGTCGGCGGTAGTGGCGAACAATTTCGTCAACATCCGGATGGGCGAAGGCGACGAGAAGGTCAGCAAGAGCAAGACGGCCGAGAACTCGCCTGTTTGGATCCAGGAATATCTGAAGCGCTTCGATCCGGACGCCCTGCGCTATTACCTGACGGCGATCGCTCCAGAAACGGCCCGTACCTCGTTCGACCCGGCCGATTTTCTGCAGCGGAACAACAGCGAACTGGTGGCGGCGTTCGGCAACTTCGTGAATCGCACGCTGACTTTCCCGGCCCGCTACTTTGATGGCAAGATGCCGGCGGCAACGGCCCAAACGCCGCGCGATCGCGAGCACCTGGCGGCCGGTGAGGCGGCGCTAACCAAGGTGGGCCAGCAGATTGAGGGGCACCACTTCCGGGCGGCGTTGGAAGAGATGATGGGCTACGCCCGGCTGTGCAATGAGTTCTTCAGCATCCGCGAGCCGTGGCGCACGCGCAAGGACGATCCGGCCGACTGTGCGGCGGCGATCGCGACGTGCATCCACGCGGTGCAGTATCTGGCGACCATGGCTTACCCGTTCATGCCGGCGGCCGCGAAACGGCTGCTGACCATGCTGAACGCTCCCAGCGAGCAAATTCGGTGGGAGCCGCCCGTGCCATTGCCCGAGGGACACGTGCTGGGCCAGCCGGCGATCCTGTTTCAGAAACTCGAACCGGATGCGATGAGCATGTGACCGACAATCCGGTGTGGAAGGGTTAAAATCTCGCGCATGTCAAAGAGAGAACGAACACACGCGAATCGGGACCGGCGTTCGGTGCAGCGGGGGCTGATGCTGGTAGGCGCGGGCCTCCTGCCGCTGGCGGCGATGGTCTGGCTGGCCTGCCGGCCCAGTGGGGCGCAGCATTCAACGGCAGCGACGGGGCAGGAAGCGGTGGCGATCCCGATTGTGCTGTCGGGCCCCGAACAAGCGGCCCGCAGCGCGCTGCTGTGCTTGAAGGCAATTCACGAGGCGCGGGCCAGCCGTGACGAGGAGGCTGTCAGTCGGTATCTCGAACAACTTGACCTGGTGGCGGCACGCGACACCATCCGCCGCAGGTTTCAGACCAGCTACCCCCATTCGGCGAAGGACCCGGAAGCCGCCGTCGACAATTTTGTGGAATGCTGGGCAGCGGTCGTCGGCTATTACGCCGATGGATTGGACCCGAACCGGGTGAACGCTGTCGACGCCGCGGCTGGGGCTTTTCAGGTGGACGTTCATGCAACCGCGGCCGGGTCGCGGGGCGAGGCGACGATTCGGTTTGAATGTTTGCGCGGCGACGACGGCAACTGGCGGGTCTCGCGGGTGGACTTCGCGCCGCGGCCGGCTCCGTCGACCCAGCCGAGCCCGTAGTCGCGCACCATGCTCTTTCCCGCGATCAATGACACCATCATCGCGGTCTCAAGCGGGTGGCAGGCCAGTCCGCTGGGTATTGTGCGGCTCAGCGGGCCGGGGGCGTGGGAGTACGCGGCCTCGGTCGGTTTGAGGCTGCCGATGGCTGGTGCCGATGGGGGCAGGGGGCCGTTCATCACCGAAAACGGGCGCATAACCGCGGGCCAATTGGAGTTTCCCGGTACGGCGTGCTGGTTCAAAGCTCCGCGCAGCTACACGGGCCAGGACCTGGTCGAACTGCATGTGCCCGGCTGCTTGCCGCTGCTGCGTGAGCTGTGCGCCCGGCTGATCGAGCGCGGCGCCCGGCGAGCGCTGCCGGGCGAATTCACCGCGCGCGCCTACCTGGCGGGAAAGCTGAGCGTCGAGCAGGTCGAGGATGTTCTGGCAACCATTAGCGCCGACCGGGACAGCGAGCATCGCCAGGGACGGCGCGCCGCTCGTGCGGCACTCGAACGCCGCCGCGCGGCATTGCGCGAGAAGCTGGCCGATTTGCTGGCCCGCGTCGAGGCCGGGATCGACTTCGTGGAGGAGGAAGGCATTGACTTCCTGAGCCCGGCCGAATTGCGCAGCACCCTCGATGAGCTGGTGCAGGAATTGACCGACTGTTGCCGCGCGGCTGCTGCTCCGACTCGGCTGGCCCGCCCGCACGTGGCGCTTGTCGGCCTGCCCAACGCCGGCAAAAGCACGTTGTTCAATGCATTGCTCGGCTACGAGCGGGCGATCGTCTCGCCGGTGCTGGGTACGACGCGCGATGTGCTGTCGGCCGAAATTTGCCTCGAGGGCGTGCAACTCGTTTTGCAGGACTGCGCCGGCTTGGGCCGAACGGCGGATGATCTGACGGCGGCTGCGCACTTGGCGGCGGAGCGAAACGCGGCCCAGGCCGACGTGCTCGTGTGGGTCCAGGCTTGGGACGTTCCGTGGGACGCTGGCATGGCGGCCGTGCTCGATGTGGTTCCGCCCGACCGTCGCTTAGTGGTTTTGAGCAAGTCGGATCTGGCGGGCGGCGACCGGCCTGCGCCGGTGCCGGCGAGTGTGTTGGGGCGGCACGTAGCGGTTAGTGCGGCCCGGGGCGAGGGGATGGCCGAGTTGCGCCGACAAATTGCCGAGTGCGTGTGCCGGGTGGCGATGCCGCCGGCCGTGTGCGACGGCACATTGGCGGCCGCAACGGCGGCGCTGGAACGGGCGCGAGGCTTGTGTGAAGGCGCGGGCGTACCAGAACAGCTCGAGCTGATCTCGCTGGAGGTCCGCAGTGCTTACGAGGGCTTGGAAGGGAGGCCTCATGCCGAGTTGGTGGATAACCTGCTGGGGCGGCTGTTTAGCGAGTTTTGCATCGGAAAATGAGCGGGCGGGGTGGCGAATTATTCACCAGAAAGCGGATTAGAAAAAAGTAAGCACAACGTCACATAATTTTTACGAACCAAGTCGGTTGAGGTGCGTAACATATTGTGGTTACGGTTGATACGAGCGAAACGGCCGTAATCCGCGGATGCTGTTAGCGGCGCGCTGAATTGTTAATCTGAAGCGTTGAGGCGTGCCGATGAAATGACAGGATCGCGATAAAAGAATTTTGGATTCGTCTTGACTAGGTGTTTTCGACGGTTATACTAATACGAGGACTGATAATACCGGACCTAAAAAACGGGTCCAGAAAGTAGAAAGCAACGGTCCTCAAAAATTGGCTTCTTTCCCCTCCGGAGAGCACCGGGACGCCTTAGGGCCCCTGGTGCCCTCTTTTTTTTGCGCCCATTTTCCGGTGCTGGTGGGCGGAAAACTGCGCGAACGTCACGGAGAACTCGGCAGCGTGGCGGGTGGCTGGCCGGCGTGTTTCGGTCGGCGCAGCAATAACGGCAGAATCACAACGGGAATGCCGGCAAATTTGAGCCGCCGCTGGATGGCGTAGGCGGTCTCGTTGTGTAGGACGCGGTGGTACCAGTGCGGGTGCTCGAACACCAGCGTGCCGGCGAAGATCACCGCTCCGGGGTGCTGGCGCGATAGCTCCACGCACAGCTCGGAGGCCTCGTCGGCCACGTCCGTGCCGAGGCGGTAGGCGTACCTGGCCGGCGCTCACGCCAGGTCCGCGCCCGGAGCCTCGGAGGCGGAATTCTGGATATGCCTTGATGTGCTTGGCAAACGTAGTTAGGACGGCCGCGAATCAGGGGTCACTGGTCCGAGTTGACGTGGCAAGTTAACGTAGCACCGCGCGAAAACCGCTGAAGGGAGAAGGGCATGGCCGGGCGATTGGAACAGTTCCGCACGTACCGCGAGAAGATGAATGAGCGCATCCTGGCGGCGGGCAATCTGGGCATAAACCGTTTCTTCGCCTTGGACGGGAAAGCGTACGCCGATGGGGCCCTTGACGGCAAAACGAAAGAGTTAGCCGGCTTGGCCGCCTCGCTGGTGCTGCGCTGCGACGATTGCATCGCCTATCACGTAATCCGCTGCAAGGAGCTGGGCGTGACGAACGAACAGCTCTTTGAACTGCTGAACGTCGGGCTGATCGTCGGTGGGTCGATCGTGATCCCGCACCTGCGTCGAGCGGTGGAGCTGCTGGATGAACTCGATGCCGGAGCTGCAACGGGTGAGGCGGAATAACAGAGCAGAGCCGGGGCGGCCCGAGGGGGGCGAGGGATCAAGGGATCTAGGGATCAAGGGATCAAGAGGAGCAGAGCCGGGGCGTGCCGCCCCGGATGCCGCCAGGAATGTCCCATTCGCGCAGTCGGGCCGCGGCCGCATGTCGGTAAACAGGGGCATGCCCGCGCTTACAGCTTGGGCATTTGCACCCGAGGTTACACATGACACTCGAGGGCAGACCGATTGCACCCGGTTACAAAATGAGTCGCGAATTATAGGGGCGCGATCGGGCTCGCAATCGAGACGGACTGCCGGTTGGCGTGTACGCTTACATCGTGTGTTGGCCTGCGCTTAGAGATTGTGATGGCCTGCGCTTAGAGATGGTGATGCCCTACGCTTAGAGATGGTGATTAACCCCGGAGGCGTGGTGTGTGTCCGGCCTGCAATAAGCCTATGATCGTGGTCGAATTTGACGGGGTGGAGGTCGATTACTGCGCCGATTGCCACGGCGTGTGGCTGGACACCGGGGAACTCGAGCTGATTTCGGAACTGGCCGGCGGACGCACCAACCCGCTGGAGGCGCCGGTTGCCGACCCGCTCGAGGCGGCGGTGCGCGACCCCGGCCCAACCAGCCGGGATAAACGCCGCTGTCCGCGCTGCCGGCGCAGATTGCGTGTGCAGCCGGTTGGGACGCGGCCGCCGGTTGACGTGGACCGCTGTCCGGCCGGGCATGGGTTGTGGTTTGACGCCGGCGAATTGGCGACGGTTGTCGGCGGCGGCGAGCCGAACGCGCCGGTGGCGGAATTTCTCGGGCAGTTGTTTCGACAGAACACTAGCCAGACGGAGAAAAGCTGATGGGACCTGTGATGATTGTGCTGTTGGTTGTAGTGGCCGTTCTGTTGTTGGCGTTCCTGTGGGTGATAGGCACGTACAATGGGCTGGTGCGGCTGCGCAACCAGGTCAAGAATGCCTGGGCGCAAATCGACGTGCAGCTCAAGCGGCGGCACGATCTGATTCCCAACCTGGTCGAGACGGTCAAGGGCTACGCGAAGCACGAACGCGGCACGCTGGACGCGGTCGTCCAGGCGCGGGCCAGGGCGACCGGGGCACAGACCGTCGACGATCGCATTCGCAGCGAGGGAGAGCTGTCGCAGGCGTTGGGGCGCTTGATGGTGGTGGTCGAGGCCTACCCGGATCTCAAGGCAAACCAGAACTTCCTGGCGCTCCAGGAAGAATTGACTTCCACTGAGAACAAGATCAGCTTTGCGCGGCAGTTCTACAACGACAGCGTCATGCAGTACAACACGCGCATCGAATCGTTCCCGGCAAACGTGGTCGCCGGCAGCTTTGCGTTCCAGCCCGCGACGCTTTTCGAACTGCAGGGGCGCGACGAACGTGCGCCGGTGGCGGTGAAGTTCTGAGTAGTTGTTAGTTGTTAGTTCTGAAGGGCGTCAGGCTACGGCAGGCTGATAGCCCATACACGGCAAGTTGATAGCCCATTCTTGAGGACGCGCCCCGCAGATGTGGGAAGCAATCGCCAGTAATCGACGCCGCTCCTGGGTGCTGATAGGGACGATGGGGGGTGTGCTGGTCCTACTCGGGGCGGTGATCGGAATGTCCGTGGCCGCCCATCTGGACGGCGGCTGGTCACGCGCTCATCCAAGCTACTATTACGTTCCTGAGGCCCCGGTAGTCAGCCCGGTAGTCAGCATGGAAGCCGCCGCCGCGATCGGTGTGGCGGTGGCAGTGGTGATCTGGCTGGTTCTCTGGGCGATCGCAGTCGGGGCGGGAGATAGCATCATCCTCAAGTCCGCGGGGGCGCGCGAGATTACGAAGGAGCAGGCGCCGCAACTGTGGAATGTGGTCGAGGAGATGAGCATCGCCGCCGGATTGCCGGCCATGCCGCGCGTGTACATCATCGACGATTCGTCGCTGAACGCCTTTGCCGTTGGGCGGCGCCCGGAGAAGGCCGCGGTGGCGGTGACGGCGGGCTTGCTGAAGCGGCTCAACCGGGACGAGCTGCAGGGCGTAATCGGGCACGAGATTGGACACATTCACAACCTGGATGCGCGTTTCATGACGCTGGCGGCCGTCATGCTGGGCGCGGTTGTCCTGCTGTCGCGCGGTTTCCTGCGCGGGATGTTTTACGGGAGCGGCGGGCGGCGTTCGTCGCGCGGTGGCGGGCAGGCGCAATTGATTATTCTTCTGGCAGCCGCGCTGGTGGCGGTGTTGGCGCCGCTGGCGGCGCAGTTGCTGTACCTGGCGTGTTCGCGGCGGCGCGAGTTTCTGGCGGACGCGTCCAGCGCGCGCTTCACGCGGTATCCGGAGGGACTGGCCTCGGCGTTGGAGAAGATTTCGCGTCAGGCCGGCGGCCAGGCTGAAAAGAACCGGGTCCTGGCGCCGCTGTACATCGTCAATCCGCTGCAGGAACATGCCGCGTTCAGCCTCTTCTCGACGCATCCTAAGAGTAGTGAGCGCATTGCCATTCTGCGCCGCATGGGCAACGCGGGCTATGCCGCCTATGAGGAGGCGTACCGAAAGATT
>JAGPEO010000131.1:2431-9703 GCA_018056925.1 Phycisphaerae bacterium | reverse complement strand
GTTGCACCGGGCGAACTGCAGCGCCTGATCGTCTCTGGCAGCGAACGTATTTACCGGGCTATGCGTTCGCGTGTGGGAGCCGGCAAATGACGCATGCCACAGTTGCGGCCGAAGAGGCGACGCGCCGGGTTTCCCAACAGACGCGGCGCTACGACGGCGTCGTTTGCTTCGCATTGGGAGACTGGTGGTACCACAACCGCGGGCATTTTGATATGCAGCTCATGAAGCGCTTCGCGCAGCGCGTCCCAGTGCTATACGTCAATGCCATGGGCATGCGCGTGCCTTCAATGCGCGAACGCAGCGTCTTCATCACACGCATCCGGCGAAAGCTCCGCAGCCTGATGCGCGGCCTGACGCGCTGGGACGAACGCTTCAGCGTTCTCAGCCCGGTCTCCTTTCCGGCGTACTCACGCCCGTGGTGGCGCCGGGTGAATGCGGCCAGCGTCCGGCTGCAGGTGCGCCACGCGCTACGCCGCGTCGGTCTACGCCGCCCGCTGGTCTGGGTAGTGTCGCCGCCGGCGGTGGACATCGCGTGCCGGCTGCCGCGGGCTGCTTTGGTTTATCAGCGAACCGACGACTTCAAGCACTTCACCGGCGTGAATCAAGACGTTATAGCAGGCATGGATCGCCAACTGGTCGACCGGGCCGACTTAGTCATCCATGTTAATCGTGGCCTGTACGAGGAATCACTGGCTCACGGAGCGCGGGCGCTGCTGACCAGTCACGGCGTCGACTACGACTTGTTCGCGCCTGAGCCGGACCAGCGCGGCGAGCCGGAGGACATTGCGGCTGTCCCCCATCCACGAATAGGATTCTACGGCGGCATAGACAACCACACTTTCGACCCCGACTTGTTGCTAGCCGTAGCGGCGGCACTGCCGGACATGCATTTCGTGCTTGTCGGCGCCTGCAGTCTGCCGCCCGGCACTTTCGCAACCGCACCGAATGTGCACCCGCTTGGCCAGAAGCCGTACGAGCAAATCCCGGCTTATGGACGCGCCTTCGAAGTGGCGATCATGCCATGGCGCAAGAACGACTGGATTGCCGCCTGTAATCCCGTCAAACTGAAAGAATATCTGGCGCTCGGCAAGCCGGTCGTCTCCACTCCGTACCCTGAGGGTGCACAATACCGGGATTGCGTGTACTTCGCCGCCACTGCGGGCGAGTTTGCTGATGCCATTCGCCGGGCACTGTGCGAGGATGACGCCGAGAAGCGTGCCGCGCGGCGGCAACGCGTCGCCGGCCAGACTTGGGATGCCCTGGCCCTTACGCTGCTCGCCGAAATAGACGACATCGTGGCAGAAAAGGACCTTTCACAATGATACGTTCTCTCAGCCCCATCGGCACCGCTCGGCCCGCACTGGAGCGTATGCCAGTCACCTTTCGACGCGTGCAGCTCGCCGGTCTCACTCTGCACGCCGCAACCATGCACGATGCCCTCACCCTCGCCGATCAGGCCATCCGGCAGCGGCGCCGCCTGGCTTTCGGCATGGTAAATATCGCCAAGCTCGTAAATGCGGGGCGCGACCCCCTCCTGCAGGACAGCCTGCTGAAATCCGACGTCGTCCTGGCCGACGGTCAACCAGTTGTCTGGCTTAGCCGTATACAAGGCGAACCGCTGCCCGAACGCGTTGCCGGCATCGATCTGATGTATCGGTTACTCGAGTTAGCCAACCAGCGCGGCCACGCCGTCTTCCTACTTGGGGCGACAGAGGCGGTAAACGCAGCAGTCGCCGCCAGAATCCAACAGTGCTACCCTGCCTGCCGCCTGGCCGGCCGGCGCGATGGCTACTTTTCCGAGGCCGAGGAAGCGGAAGTCGCACGGCAAATCCGTGACTCCGGAGCGGACATTCTATTTGTGGCCATGTCTCCGCCGCGAAAAGAGTTGTTTCTGCGACGCTGGTCAGACGAAATGGGAATTCCAGTGTGCCATGGCGTCGGCGGGAGCTTCGATGTATTCGCGGGGCTTACGCGCCGCGCGCCGCTCTGGATGCAAAGGGCCGGACTGGAGTGGTTGTATCGGATTTGGCAAGAACCGCGGCGAATGTGGAAGCGCTATCTGGTCACCAATACAAAGGCTATTCCGCTGTTGTTCGCGGCCCTCATTGCACGCTGTCGCCGACTCCCGGCCGCGCATCCGCCTGCACAGTAAACTCCCGCTAGACCATGCCTAACAACCTTGCAGCGCCAGCCGGGTCTGGCTAGCATGCGCAGCACGAATCGCGGGCCGAATCCTGGCCCTTTCTGTCGCGCCGGGTTCGCGGCGGCGGTTCGGAGCGCGCCATCCGGAGCTGGAGAGACAACATGCGTTACGTGCCCGCACTTCTGTTGCTGATCGGTATGACCCTGCTGGCCGCCTGTGCCGCGTCCGACAAACGGATAGTCGTGGAGTCCAGTTGTACGGAGGAACCTGTTGAATTCAGCACCCCGCCTGTCTGTACCAAAACGCTGTTGCAGGAAATGATTGACTTGTGCGGCCTGCCCGAATATCCCGACCCGCCGTACATTGTGGCGCAATTCTCCAGCTACGACCGGGCAGCTCGGTCGCCGGCGGACAACTGGTTCGCCAACGAGGACGCCGGCCACTTTCTGCGGATCGAGGAATACCCAGACCGCACCGAGTATGTAATGATGGACGCAGAGGGTCCCGGCGCGGTGGTGCGCCTCTGGTCGGCCAATCCAGATGGAATCTTACGGATGTATATCGACGGCAATCCGCGCCCGGCGCTGGAAGCACCCTTCCGTGACCTCCTGAGTGGGAAGGTCACCGCCATTCCGGAGCCGCTCTCGGGCGAGGCCAGTTCCGGTTGGAACTGCTATTTTCCGTTCCCGTATGCCCGGCACTGTAAGATAACGACGGACAAGGGCGAAGGGCTGTATTACCACATCGACTACCGCACATACGCCCCCGAGACGCGCGTGGTCAGCTTTCACCCCGGCGACTTGGACATGAACAGGTTGTCTATTCACCTGCTGGCATCGCAGTTGTCCGCGCCGCGAAGGGCGCATCTGACCGCACTGTGCGGCTGCGAAGTGCGCACCGCCCGGAAGCACATCCGCCTGGGGCCCGGCTGCGCGGAACAGATGGCCTTCAGAAGCGGCCCCTGCGGTTGTGCGGTGTACATGTTCCACGCCAAGGCGCGCTGCGAGAATATCGAACAAGGCCTGCGTGATCTCGTGCTGAGTATCTGCTTCGACGGCACGCAGACCGTCCTATGCCCCCTGGGCGACTTCTTCGGCGCGGCCCCCGGCCTGAATCCCTACGAATCATTGGTGATGGGCGTCGATTGCGACGGCACCATGTGGAGCCACTGGGTCATGCCCTTCCAGCGCTCCGCAGTCTTCGAGATCCGCAACCTGGGCGCGTGCCCGGCAAGCCTCGACCTGGGCGTAAGCACCGGGTCGTACGAATGGAGCGACCGAACGATGTACTTCCATTCCCAGTGGCGCGCCGCACGCGACGTCGCGACGCGCCCCATGCAGGATTGGAACTACGCCATGCTCACCGGCCAAGGCGTCTTCGCCGGAGCGGCCTTCAATATATGTAACCCGGTCAAGCAGTGGTGGGGCGAGGGCGACGAAAAGATATATATCGACGGTGAGAGCTTCCCCAGCATCTTCGGAACGGGCACTGAGGACTTCTACGGCTACGCTTGGGGCAGCCCGATCCCCTTCGCACACGCCTATCACTGTCAACCGTGCTGTAGCGGCCCGGCCAACTATGGCAATACCGCCGTCAACCGCTGGCATATTCTCGACCGCATACCCTTCCGTTACAGCTTCCGATTCGATATGGAACTATGGCATTGGTGGGAGGGCGTCATCCCCGGCATGTCGGTGGCCACATACTGGTATGGCCGGCCGGGTGCTACCGGCAATCCCATGGCCCCAACGCCCGACCTGTTGAAGGTATGCCGTATGCCGCCCTACGAACCGATGCGCGTGGCGGGAGCGCTGGAATGCGAGGAACTGCGTGTGGTCGCGACCGGCGGGGAATTGACTCCGCAGGAGCGCGAGGGATGCAGCAACGACCGCCACCTGTGGTGGCGCGGCGGGCTGGCCGACCGGCTGGTGCTCGCGTTCGACGTGCCGGAAACGTGCCGCTATAGAGTGCTGGTATCTGGCTTGATGGCGCCGGGTTATGCAATCACGCAGTTTTACGTGAATGACCAACCGGTGGGCGAGCCGGTGGATTTCTATAGCCCGGCCGCGAGTGTCGGGCAGGAGCTGTTGCTGGGCGCCTTCGACCTGCCGTGCGGCGAAAACCTGCTGACTATTGAGCTGATCGGCGCCAATGAGGCGGGGCTGCGCAGCTACATGGTCGGCCTGGATTATCTGCGGCTGGAACCGGTACACTGAACTGAGGGCGCGCAGACACCCCACAAATCAGAGACCCAGTGGAACCGGGCGAATCACCGGGCGCGCGATAGTGCCTTGGACCTTGTATGTAATGATGTCGCCCGTCAACCGTCCCAGAGCCTCGCCGATACGGCCGGTAAGTCTTTGCAACTCGCCCAGCGGGCTGGCCCGGACGTCCAGATCAAGGCGCTTGTCATAGTACACTCGGCCGCGACCGTACAGTGCCGCCAAGACCGTTATGATGTCGGCCCGCGACAAATACACATAGTCCGGGTGAATGCTGAAGGTGGCGTCGGCGCTGTCCATGCTTGTCAGGCGCGACCCTAGGCGCGTACGCGCAATTAGCGCCAGCACATCGCGAATTACCGGCAGTTCTATCAACCGGCCCTGTGTGATTCGCAACGTTCCGCTGCCTGACAAAGAAGCCGGCCATGCCCCGGCCTGCCACGAAATTGTGCCGGTCGAAACAATCCGCCCGGCGTGGCTGGGCCGGCGGCCCTCAGCCACGCGCAACATTTGTTCCAACTGCAATCCGGCGGCATTCCAATTAAGAGTAAAGGTCTTGGGCGGACCCAGGGCCAGTTGTGCGCTCCCGCTCACTTCGCCTCCCAGCAGTGTGCCCGCATAATCAGCCGCGACCTCTCCTGCACGAATCTGGCTTGTTACTTGCAGCGTCTGTATGGGCCACTCAAGACGTCCCAGGGCAACGTGCCCATTGTTGACCTGTGCTGACACACGTGCTTGTGTGCGTTGCGGATCGCGCCACGCCAGCAGCCCCGTCACGTGCGCCTGGAGCGTCCCGCGCACGTCTCGGCCGCGAACAATCGTTTGTATCTTGGGCGGCAAAATGGCGTATCGATTCTCACCGAACTCTGCCGTGAGTCTGAGATCGGACAACTCCAGCAATGACTGCGTGGGATTCAGTACGCCCGCGAATGTCATGTCCAAAGCCGGGGCCTGTCGCACCGTGCCGTTGAGGTCGTACCAGCCGGCGTTTGGGGCCGATGCCAACGCTACATTAATGCCCCTGATAGACATCATGTAAGGCGAAGCAAGCGACGCCAGGCGCAGTGCGCCGTCGCGCGCCTCCAAACTACGCAGCCGCCAGTGCGCCCCGCTCTCCTGACCCTCTGACGCCGGCGGCCGCGGCGCAGGCGGCTGCTGCTCCTTACCGAGCAGTTCGTTCCAGCCGGCAAACCCGCCCCCCGGGACTTCCCGCAACTCAACTTGTGGAGAGTCCAGAACCAGCCGCGAGATCTCCAGCGGCTGCCCCGGTCGAGGCACGTACGGCAGTTCCAGTGCCAGACGCGGTACGGTCAAGACCGATTCTTCGCGGCCACGCATTTGCAGGTTCTCGCCGGTAATGTTGACCGGTCCCTCAGGCCAGCTTCCTGCCGCGCTCAAACGCGCGAACGGCCAGACGGTGTCGCGGTAGACTACGTACCCATCGGTGACCTCGACTTGTGCCTGTGCCGTGGCCTGCGCCGGCGCAGCTAATGGAACGTGTACCTGCACGCCGGCCGTCAAGCCTCCGAACAGTTGCTCTGCCGGCAAGCTCTTCCGCATGCGGGGCGAGAGTGAAGCATAGCCGGCCTCTGTCAACTCGGCCTTCAACTCCAGGCGCTCAATGTCTAGATCGAGCGTGTCCGCATTGAAGCGCCCGTCAAACTGGCTCGTCAGAAAAGAAGGCACATCAAACGTACCCTCAAGCTGCCACGTCTCAGGTGCGTTCGGCGCGCGTGAAGGATGCAGGGTCGCGTTGAAGCCCTCTACGACCAGCGGCTTTCCGGCCCGGTCTTCATAGAGAACGCCGCCATTGCGCACCTGTAACGCCCCCAGCGACACCTTTTCCAAGATTCTCTGCACGGTTTCCGCCGCCGGGCGTGCAGTACGTTCAGCATCCGCCGCCATTCTGGGACCGCGCCGCGCGGAACTGCTGCGTAAATCGCTCCAGCCGGCGTAGCCGCCCTTGCCGTCGCGCCAAAACGCCAGACGCGGCGAATCGAGCTGCAGTTGCTCGATGCGCAGCGGTTCGCCTGCGCCGGGCAACGTCGGCAGATCAAGCGCGATGCCATCGGCCGACGCGATTGTCTGCCCGCCCGCCGATACTGCAAACGCAGACGCCGACAGGTGAATCGGGCCTTTCGGCAATTGTGCATCAACTTCAACGGACTTGACCGGGAAAGCCGCCCCGCCGTACGCGAACGTCCCATCCTCCAAGCGCGCCCGCACCTGAACTTGTGATTCCCCCGACTTGCGCAGCGGGATTTGCCCCTCGGCTTCAGCCGTGAGCGCCCCCTGCACCGCGTGCGACCGCAGAAGTCTCTGCAGTGCCGGCGGCAGTGTATGATATTGCTCTTCGCCGAGCGCCAACTGCAAATTGAGCTTGGCGAACTCCAGGAGCGCGGTATCCAGATTTATTCGCCCGTCCAGTTGAAGGCGGAACACCGGCGCCCGTTGCAGCGTGCCCATCAGCCGATACCAGCCGGGGCTTTCTGCGTCTGGCGGCGTGTCAAGCGTCAGGTCAACCCCCGGCAGCGTCATGGGCGCGCTGTCGTCCCCCGCGTCGTCGTACGTGACCTGGCCGTCGTGTATCTCGACATGCCGCAAGACCAGAATGTCGCTGAAGCGCCGCCCCGCCGGCACCGTATCCGGCCGCCGCACGGCCTCGCGGTTTAGAAAATCCGTCCAGCCCACCAGCCCCCCCTGTTCCTCCGACAAAAACAGCAACTTCGGCCGCTCGAATTCCACCCGCTGCACCTGAATCGGCTTGCCGCGGTGCGGCACTTCCGCCAACTGCAGCGACGTGCGGTCGACCGACAGAATGGTGTGCGCGCCGGCGCTCAGTGAAAAGCCGGAAATCAACACTGTGCGGGGCGGCTGATAGTGCAGAGCGGCAAATGCGATCCGCGG
>JAGPEO010000131.1:0-2331 GCA_018056925.1 Phycisphaerae bacterium | reverse complement strand
ATCACCCTGGCGGCCCATCCTCGCTGAGTACGTAGCCCGTCCCAATGATCGTATGGATAAGCGGCTTGTCGAAACCCTTGTCGATCTTGCCGCGGACGCGCGAGACGTAAACCTCGATCACGTTGCTTTCTTCCTCAAACGCCATGTCCCATACGCGTTCGCCGATAGCCGATCGGCTCAAAACGCGATTGGGGTTGCGCATGAAGTACTCCAGCAACGCGAATTCCTTGGCCGTCAGATTGATCGGCTGGCCGCGCCGCGTGACGCGCCGGCTGACCAGGTCCATCTCCAGTTCCGAAAAACGCAGCGTGCCGCCTTCCGCCGGCTGGTGGCGGCGCAGCAACGCGCGCACACGCGCGATCAACTCTTCGAGGTCAAAGGGCTTGGTGAGGTAATCGTCAGCCCCCGCCTCCAGCCCCGTAACCTTGTCGCCCGTCGAGGACAAGGCCGTCAGCATCAGAATCGGCGTCGCGATCCCATGCCGCCGTAGATTTCGGCACAACGCCACGCCGTCGTGATCGGGCAGCATGAGGTCCAGTATGATGCCGTCATACGACTTGCTGGCGGCCAGGTCCTCACCCTCGTGCCCCGAGTGCGCCACATCCACCCCGTAGGCCTGCTCGGTCAGACCCTTGCG
This sequence comes from Phycisphaerae bacterium, assembly GCA_018056925.1. Lineage (GTDB taxonomy): Bacteria > Planctomycetota > Phycisphaerae > UBA1845 > Fen-1342 > JAAYXS01. The sequence goes on along the minus strand of JAGPEO010000131.1, from coordinate 1,694 downwards.
GATCACGTCGGCTAACTTGGCATTATCTTCAATGACGAGAAAGCGCATGCGGCCTCCTTAAGGGCTTCCTCTGCCTCATGCACGCCGTCCTCGGCTTAGTTCGGCACGAACCGTATGCTGCGGTGCGAGGCTTGAGTCGTTCCCCTGAAACTCACCTCCGCAGACTGATCCTAGTTTCTCGTTTCGCGCCGATGCCGTCAAGGCACCAGCGTCCCAATAGCCTTCCTCCTGATGAGGTGACCGCGATTTAATCCCGTCTCCATTATGCAATTGCCCGTTCCACCTCCGCGGTTGTTTGTTACGTTCAGGGCTGCCTTCGTCCGCGACGTTGCTTGCCGCTCATGGCGTCCGTGTCCCTCATGCAACCTCGTCAGATCTGGCCGCCCACATCGGTCGGGGCCGGCTCAGGGGCGCCCTCAAAACCGGAATAGGCAGCCTCGGGCTGGGATTGCTCTTGAAACGCGCTCGCCGCTTGCGACACTAATCCGCTGGTGACCAAGCCGACCAGGCTCTTCCGCAACGCGGCTCCCACGTCTCGTACAAAAGGCGACTTTCGAGCCGCTTTCTTTCCCAGCTCCACAACCTCCGGCTCGACTTCCACCCGATGCCGCGCTTTCTTCCGCACTCCCCGCGCCAGCAGCGCTCCGCCGAAGCAGGCGACCAGCGTCGAAGCCACCGGGTACTGCTGGATCCACAGCCGTGGGTCCACCAAGCGACGCGCGTCGTCTTTCAACTGCGCCCGCGCCTGCTGCATGGCCCGCTTGGCCATACGGATTTCCTGGTCCAGGAGCTCAGCTTCAGTGAGCTGCTCGGGCGGCCGAATCGACATCTCGTCCGATTCGTGCCCGCTCGTTCCGCTTGATTGTTTCATACTTCTCAACCCTGGCGCGCCGCAGCTTCGCCTTCATCGCAGCCAAAACTATCAGAACCGTGACGCCCATCAGCAGCAGGACCCCTCCTCCCACTATTAGCTGACCTCCCCACAGATTTCCGCCCAGCGCCACGCCCAATCCGCCGGCAAAGCCCTGCAGCAGAAGAACGATACAAACTATCGCGGTCGCCAAACCCAGAACCCCCAGCGCGCCGAAGATCAGCCCCGACATGGCGCCGTTGCGCGCCGACAGCATCACGCGATCGACACGCGCTGACCAATAGTGAGCGGTGTAGGCCAGCAGCTCCGTCACGTGACTTAGCAGCGCCTCGCGCCCCGCCCCGACCGGACGCTCCGTGTGCGGAGCACCGGTGCTTCCGTTGCCTCCATCTCTGCTGACGCCACTCACGCTGTTTCCTCACACGGGTCGGGGCGAACGCATCGCAACGCGGCACGCCCGTCCGGGCCGCTCAAGCTGATGCCTAGCGACGGCGCATCAGAGTGCCCAACACCAGTCCCACGCCCGCCGAGATTAGCACTGAGCGGAACGGGTTCTCCCGAATGTACTTGATCACCGGGTCCATCCGCTGTCGCGCAATGTCCCCGGCGCTCGACGCCAGCTCGGCTACGTCATCTTTGATGACGGCCGCCCGCTCGCGCAGTATCCGGCCCGTTTGGCTCATCTCCTCACGCACGTCCTCCGCCTTCATTTCAACGTCTTGCTTGCTCGTTTCTTCCGCCATGTTCGCTCTCCCGTTCGACCTATGAAGGCCGCCGGCCAATTGGTCGCGCCCCTGAGTATTGAAGCCGGGCATGACGAGCC
>JAGPEO010000130.1 GCA_018056925.1 Phycisphaerae bacterium | reverse complement strand
CGTACGGTTCGCCAACCTGCGGCGCGGCCACGAAGTTGTGCTTGGGCGGCGGCGAACTGGTTTGCCACTCGAGCCCGGTCGCAAACCACGGGTTCGGTCCGGCGTCCGGCGGCCGTCGCAGAGTCCACAGCAGATAAGCCAGCGGCAGCACATAACCCACGCCCAATATCGAAGCCCCCGCGGTTGACATCACATTCAGGACCTGGAATCCCGGCGCGTACTCCGCGATGCGCCGCACCATTCCGCCATAGCCCAGCAGGAACTGCGGAAAGAAAGTGAGATTAAAGCCGACGAACAGGAGAATCGCGGCAAAAATGCCCCAGCCTTCCGGATAGCGCCGCCCGCTCATCTTTGGCCACCAGAAGTGGATTGCGCCCAAGTATCCCATCACCGCCCCGCCCACCATAATGTAATGAAAATGAGAAACAACGAAGTACGTGTCGTGTACGTGCACGTCGAGCGCGGTCGATGCCAGGAACAACCCGGTCAAGCCGCCGATCACAAACAGCCCGATAAAGCCCAGGGCATACAGCATCGGCGTGCGCAAATGAATGTAGCCTTTGTGCAGGGTAGCGGTCCAGTTAAAGACCTTGATCGCCGAGGGCACCGCCACCAGGAAAGATAGCGCGGAGAAAATCAGCGAGGCATACGGGCTCTGGCCGGAGACGAACATGTGGTGGCCCCAGACCAAGAAGCCGTAGGTCGCGATCGCCAGGCTGGCGAACGCGACGAAGTGGTAGCCGAAGATATGCTTGCGGGCGAAGCAGGGCACAATCTCGCTCACGACGCCCATGGCCGGCAGAACCATGATGTACACGGCCGGGTGCGAATAGAACCAGAACAGATGTTGGAACAGCAGTGGGTCGCCCCCCAGCGAAGGCTCGAAGATGCCGTATTGCCAGACGCGTTCGATGCCTACCAGCAGAAGAGTAATGGCCAGGATCGGCGTGGCGAGCACGAGGATAAGACTGGTCGCATAGTGGGACCAGATGAACAGCGGCAACTGGAACCAGCCCATCCCAGGGGCCCGCATTGTGTGTACGGTGACGATGAAGTTGAGGCCGGTCAGGATCGAGCCGAACCCGGCGACCACGATGCCGAGGATGACCAGCACCACTGCGGAATGAGCGTAAAACGAACTGTACGGCGTATAGAATGTCCAACCGGTGTCCACTCCGCCCAGGATTATTGCGCCCAGCGTGAATAGTCCGCCCGCGCTGAAGAGATACCAACTGAACAGGTTGAGTTTGGGAAAGGCGAGATCGCGAGCGCCGATCATCAATGGAATTACAAAGTTGCCGATGGTAGTCGGGATCGAGGGGATCAGGAAAAACCAGACCATGATTACGCCGTGCATTGTAAACAGGCGGTTAAACACGTCTTTGCTGACCAGGTTGCTGGGCGGCGTGAGCAGCTCGACCCGGATCAGCGTTGCTGCCAATCCACCGATAAAGAAGAAAAACGTGATTGACAGCAAGTACAGAATTGCCACCCGCTTATGGTCCGTGGAGAGAAACCAGTCGCGCGCCCGCCAGCCGGTCTGCAAGTAGTCTGTTACGGCCGGGGCGCCTTCAATGTTCGCCATGTGTATGGTCCTCCGATGGCCAGCCATCACGCAGTGCCTTGATGAATTCCACCAGGTCGCGCAGGTCGGCCGGGCTGACCTGGCCCGCGTAGGTCGGCATCAGGGAAGGCGCGGGATAGCCCGCTGAAATCTTGGCGTTGGGGTACATGATCGACTCGCGAATGTAGTCTTCGTCGGCAATGACGGTCTGACCATTTGCCAGCCGCACCGGCCGGCCGAAGATGCCGTCCAAGCGCGGCGCGAGGACGGCCGATTGACGCGTGTGGCAGGCCACACAACCCAGGCGGTAGAAGGCGCCCTGCTCACCGAGCGCGAGCGGCGCCGCGGGCGAGCCGGGTGTGCCGGGCACCGGTTCGGCGTCACGGACGGCGGTGTCCAGCCAGGCGGCGAATTCGCCGGGGGTCATGACGACCATTTGGCCGTGCATCATGGAGTGCTCCGTCCCGCAGTACTCGGCGCAATAGAACGGATAGACGCCGGGCTTGGTCGCGGTGAACCAGAGCGTGGTAAAACGTCCCGGCAAGACGTCCTGCTTGATGCGAAAGACCGGAATGAAGAAGCTGTGGATTACATCCTGCGAGCTTAGAACGAGCTTGACCGGTTCGCCGGCTGGCACGTGCAGCTCATTGATTTCCTCGGGTCCTTCGGGATGCTGAACTTTCCACATCCACTGCTTTCCGACGACGTAGATAGTGCGCGCGTCTGCGGGCGGTTCCTGCATGTGGAGGTAAAGTATGCCCGCCCATACGAACATGCCGACCATCAGCAGTGAGGGAATCGCGATCCAGGTGAGTTCCCAGCCCCAGGTCTTGCGCACCGGGTTCGCGCGGTCCGCCGACGAACCGGCGCGGTACTTGATTGCGAAGCGCACTATCAAAATCAGGATGAGCAGGATGAAAAATGCTGAAACGCCGAGCAGACCCAGTAGCAATGCGTCTACGCGCTCTGCACCTTCCGAGGCGCGCTGCGGCATGCCGGTGCTCCAGAACTGGGCCAACGGCAAGTTCATTGCGCCGCACCTCCTGAACCTTCGGACGGGCCGGTTGCGGCCGGAGCAGTGGCCGATTCGGTGGCCGGTGGAGGGGCGGGCGCGCCGGCCGGTGCGGTAGACGGCGTGCTGGGCAACTTGGCGCCGGCCGCCAGGAGTTCCATGGCGCGCGTGATCGGAATCTGCACGCGGCCGGCCGCGCGGTCAATCCACTCGTAAGTGTGAAGGCGCGCGTACTCGCGCTGTCGCAGTTGTTCCAGCGCCTGGCCCGGATCCGTCCACTCCTGAACCGAAGGCGAGGGCTGCTGAACTTGTGTTCGCGGCCGGGTGTACTCGGGAGGGACCATGCGGTGCTGGCGTACTTCGCCCATGAACCAGTAAACCACAGTCATAACCAGCGCGATCAGGATAGACAGGCCGATGATCGCCGCGACCGTTCCACGCACGCTGGCGCTTTCGGGCTCGTGCCCGTACGGCGCAGGATGTTCAGAACCGGCCGGCGAAATGCTCATGGTCGGGCCTCGCGGCGCAGTTCGGCGGAAGCCGGCACCCACGCATGCAGCCAGCCGGCGGCCAGGAGCCAGACCCAGACCAGCCCGGGCAGCAGCAGAAAGTATGCGAGCAGCCCCAGCAGTTGCCCCGCCGACAGCCCAGGCAGGACCATCCAGGCGCTGTCGAGGAGCCGGGCGAACAACACAACGGCGGCGATGGCGGCCAGCGCCTGAGCCCTGCGCTTGGCATTCCGCGCCAGCAGTGCTCCGAACGGCAACAGGAATCCAAGAATAATCAACACTACCGCAAGCGCGCCCCACGCGCCTCGCACGCGCTGTACGTAGAATGTTATTTCGTGCGGCAGATTTCCACTCCAAATGATGAGGAACTGCGAGTACGCCATGTAGGCGTACAAGACGACGAAGGTCAGCAGCAGGTTGCCCCAGTCATGGCGCGTCTGCGTTTCCGGCTGATCCGGCCGCCGTGCGGCCAGCAGCACCAGCAGGGCGAGTGCTGACAGTGCTTGCCCGACAATCAAGTAGAACCCGAAGACGGTCGAATACCAGTGCTGGACAATTGAGCCGACCCAGTCGATGGCGGCGAACGTGAGTGTGAGTAGGTAGAAGACAAGGACGGGACCGGCCCACTTCCTGGTGCGCTTTTCGTCCGGTTCCCCGGTGCGCGCCAGTACAGCGCCCAATATGGCCCAGAATAACAAGTAGGCCGCGCCGCGCCCTACGAAGGCCGCAGGGCTCAGATACGATGCGCGAAAAGTGTCTGCGGCGGGCGGCTCCGAGTACCACGGGTACAACCAGGGTATGCCGAGGAAGATCGGAATGGCCAAGACCAGGGTCGCCATCGCCGCTCCGGCCGCGAAGCGCAGTGACTCGTTCAGTCCGCGCCCCCAGCGCCCGCCGGTAACCTGAAACATTAGCGCGATGCTCATCGCCCCCAGTGGGACGCCGCTTACCAGAACGAAGGCCGCCAGGTAGCCGCCGAATAGGCTGGCCGGCCGAAACAGGCCGATGACCAAGGCAATGACCAGACCAATCAGCGCTGCCAGCCCCCACTGCCGGCGGAGGCGATCGGTTATGCGGAATTCCTGCGGGATCATGGCCGCTCCTCCTCGCCTGCCGGCTGCGCCTGTCCGGACTGGCTCGCCTGCAACTGCTGTCGCAATTCGGCCGGCACGTCGGACAGTTGCGCGTTCTGACTTAGTTGCAGGGCTCGCACATACGCGATCACGGCCCAGCGCTGGGGGGCGGGGACGTCAGCCGCGTACGACGGCATTTTGCCCAACCCCGCGGTGATCACGTGAAAGATGTGTTGGTCCGGCAGTTCGCGTAGCCGCGGCGTGTGATAGCTGGGCGGTTCCGGAAAGCCGCGTTGCACGATCATGCCGCGACCGTACCCGTCCTCACCATGACAGACAGCGCAGTGTACATTGAAGAGCACCTGCCCTTGTTGTAGAAGTTCAAGAGTAGTGGGCGGTTTGGGCGGCGCCTCAGTCTCGGTATTAGGAGGTACCGCAACGACGCTGTCCCTTGTGACTGTTGCCAGCGGCACCTGCCGAGCGCTGCTGTCGCGCCCCGGCAGTACGGCGGGTGCGAAAGGATTAACGCGCTCTTGGTGGCGCATGTTGGCCACGTCGTCACAGCCGAACGTCGCCACCAGCAGGCCGGCGATAAGCCATGCGCAGCGCCTCATGAATAAGCCTCCGATTTGGCCGGCACCAGTTCTGCGTACTCAGGCTGCAGACTGTGCAGAAAAGCGAGCGTCTCGCGTGAGTCGAAGCGCGGGTCGGCGGCTTCGATCGAAAGCAGAAAGCGGTCTTGTGAAGCACGATCAAACCCGGGCGCGTTAAGAATGGGGTGATAGAGCTGCGGCAAACGGTTTGCGATCAGCATTGCGAGCAGTCCGCACAAGGCCCCGCCGAGCACCCCCAACTCGAAGGTCAACGGGATGAACGACGGCCAACTGTTCAGCGGGCGTCCGCCGATATTCCAGGGGTAACTGACGGTGGCCGAGTAGTACTGCATGTAGAAAGCGCCGATGGCTCCGGCTAATCCTCCCAGTAGTACAAACAACGGAACGCGCGTGCGTTTCAGTCCCAGGGCCTGCGGCAGGTCCTGCACTGGAAAAGGCGTGTAGGCGTTCAGGCGGCTGTAGCCGGCTTGGCGCGTCCGGCGTACGGCAGTCACCAGGTCGTGGGGCTCCAGAAAAGCTGCGATGGCGCCCTGCGGATTGCTCGGCTGGTCCGGGAGGTCGGCGGCGGCCGGCAATTCTGTGGGTAGAGTGACCGTGGCCGGATGGCCCACTTCATGCAGCAGTTCGCGGACTTCAGAGGCGGCAATCATGGGCACAAGGCGAATGAACAGTAGAAACAGAAATAGAAAGAAGGCCAGCGAGCCCAACAGCAGCGCCCAGTCCCAAATGGTCGGGTAGTACATGCCCCATGCTGCCGGTACATAATCGCGGTGCAGGCTCACTGCGATAATGACAAATCGTTCGAGCCACATGCCCAGCAGCACCGCGGCGCTGACTAAGAAAAGCGGCAGCGCGTGCACGCGCACCCAGCGAAACCACAGCAAATTTCCAATGGCGACGTTGCAGATAAGCGTCCCCCAATATAGGACAGCATATGGTCCAAACCAGCGCGTTTTCGCCTGTGCGACCTCAAATTCGTCGTTGCTGAAAAACGCGCTGAAATTCTCGATCAGGTAGCCGTAAGCCACGATCAGCCCTGAAGCCAACATGACCTTGCCCATGGCATTCAGGTGGCGGGTCGTGATCAGGTCTTTCAAGCCGTAGGCGGTGCGCAACGGCAGCGCCAGCACGAATACCATGGCGAAGCCGGAGTAGATTGCACCGGCCACGAAATACGGCGGAAAGACCGTAGTGTGCCAGCCGGGAACAATGCCGACGGCAAAATCAAGAGACACAATGCTGTGTACGGACACGACCAGCGGCGTGGCCAGGCCGGCGAGTAGCAGGTAGAGCGACTGGTAGCGTTGCCAGTGAGTTGCATCGCCGCGCCAGCCCAGCGAAAAGAGGCCTGCCCAGCGTTTCACCCGCCGTGACCGGCCAATGTCCCGCAAAGTCGCCAGATCGGGCAGCAAACCGACATACCAGAATATCAGGGACACGGTAAAGTAGGTTAGTACGGCGAAGATGTCCCATACCAGCGGACTGCGCCACTGTGGCCACGCTCCCAGCGTGTCGGGATAGGGGAGCAGGTAATAGAATTTCCACTGCCGGCCCAAGTGCAGGAGCGGAAACAAGCCTGCATTCGCGACCGCAAACAGCGTCATCGCCTCGGCAAAGCGGTTAATCGACGTGCGCCAGTCCTGCCGCAGCAACAACAGAATAGCCGAAATTAACGTGCCCGCATGGCCAATCCCAATCCACCAAACAAAATTGATGATCGCAAAGCCCCACGCGACTGGGATGTCGACCCCCCACACGCCGACACCCCAGGTCAACACCACGAACATGCCCGCGGCCAGCAGTCCGGAGGCGGCCATGGCGAATCCAAATAGGCTCAGCCAGGTCCACGACGTACGTCCGAGCGGAATTGCGACGACGCGTCGCGTGACATCCGCGTAAGTGAGTCGCGAGTCGATCACGTCGCTGGTCGACTGGCCGCCACCGGCCGATATGGAACTCGATCTTGACACGGAGCTACGTCAATTCCGGATTCGGGTTACGGATCGCGGCCAGATACGACGTGCGCGGCCGCGTGTTCAATTCCGCGAGCATGTCAAAGTTGGTCGCCTCGCGTTTGAGCGGCGCCACCGGGCTTTCCGGGTCATTCATATCGCCGAAGAAAATGGCCTGTGTCGGGCAAGCCGCAGCGCAGGCCGGCACAACGCGGCCCGCCGGAATGGGCCGTTCGGCTATGCGGGCTTCGATTTCGGCCGCCCGGATGCGCTGTACACAATAGGTACATTTCTCCATTACGCCGCGGGCCCGCACTGTCACCTCCGGATTCCGTTGCAGCCATTGCACCGGCGGATCATCGCGAGTGTAGTTGTAAAAATTGAAGCGGCGCACCTTGTAGGGGCAATTGTTCGAGCAGTAGCGTGTGCCGACGCAGCGATTATATATCATTTCGTTAAGACCATCAGCGCTATGCTGGGTCGCGCCCACTGGACATACCAGTTCACAGGGCGCCTTCTCGCAGTGCATACAGGGCCGCGGTTGATGGTAGATCCCCGGCGCATCAGGTGAACCGCCGAAATACGTGTCCACCAGCATCCAGTACATCTCCCGCCCGCGCTGCACCTGGTCCGGCCCAACGGTCGGGATGTTGTTCTCGGCTTGGCAGGCGATCGTGCACGCACTGCAGCCGTTACAGCGCGTCAGGTCAATCACCATGGCCCACTGCGTACCCGGATACGGCCACTCGGGATACAATGAATCGCGCGGCTGTGAATGCTCGATCGCGGGCGCGCTTGTGAGTTCGCTGACAGTGGCGCGGCGCAGCAACGGACGGCCTTCCAGCGCGAAGTGCATCTGCGTAGATATCAGAGGCTGCCTCGTGGCGGTGCGCTCGACAGCGCCGGCGGTCAACCACGGATGTGACGAGGTCCGCAGGGCGTAGGCGTTGAACCCAGTCGCGGCCGGCGCGGCAGCAACCTCGCGGCCGTAGCCCAAGGGCAACGTGAGGCAGTCGGGCGCGTGCCCGGGAACCGGCAACACAGCCGCTAAAACGGCACGATTATCCGTTGTAAGCTGCACGACGTCACGGCTTCGCAGTCCCAGCCGTTCGGCCGTCTGCGGCGCGACGAGCGCGGCGTTGTTCCAGGACAGCTTCGTGATGGGCTTGGGCAATTCCTGCAGCCACACATTGCTGGCATACGCCCCATCCCAAAGCGTCGGGTCGGGGGCAAAGGCCAGTTCGAGCTGATTAGGACGATCTTCGCGCGGCTCCGCTGCGCTGCGCCAGGCCTGACGCACGGCGTCGGCCCGGACTTCCACATCGAGCGCCGGCGCAGCGGAATTCGGGATAACACCGGCCCGCAACACCTCGCGCCACCACGACTCGAAGTCGGCTTCGTTCACTGTTTTGCGCCAGTGGTCGCGTACGAGTTCGCGATCCCCGACCAGCGGCCGGCCGGCGAGCATTGCCAGAACGGCCTGCAATGACCGCGTCTGGTACAGCGGCGTCAACAGCGGCTGAATGATGCCGGCCGTGCCGTCGAAAGCGCGGGCGTCACTCCACGATTCCAGCGTGTGCGATAGCGGCAGATGCCAGAAGCAGCGCACCGCGGTCTCGTCGCGGTAGAGGCCAAAATGTGCCGTCCACGGGACGCGCGCCAGTTCCTCCGCGAACGCAAAATCGGCCGGGGCGGTGTAGACCGGGTTCGCCTCGAAGATGAGCAGGTGCGTCACTGCTCCGGCCTGCATCTCCTTAAGCAGGTCGGACAAGCTGCCGAAGCCTGGCGTCGGTGCCGGCACGGGCTCGATGGCGCGCAGCGTCACCCCGATGTTCCCGAGGCGCTCGTTGCACAACGCCGCCAGCGCGTGCGCCTGCGGTGGCACACGCCGACCGACGCAGACCAGAGACGCGCCGCGGTGGTGCTGTAGGTCGCGCGCCAGCACGTCTACCCAATGCTTCACGTTATCGTCCAGCGCCTCAGCGGCCTGCGTGGCACTCGGTTCGCCCGCCGACACTCCCAGCCGCTCCGCCAGCCGCCCGAGTACCGCCGGCAGCAGCCCGGGTCGCACCGGCAGCCGATTGTCCGCTATCGAGCCGGTGACAGTCGGCGAGGGCTCGGCGACGTACAGCCGGCACATGTTGATGCCGTCCTGCCGCACCGTTCGGCGGCGGCCGAACTCGCGCGCGTAGCGAACACTGCCGGGAACGTCATTCAAGAAGTCGCAATCCAGTGAAAAGATGACGTCCGCACGCTCGAGCGAATAGACCAAATCGGCCGGCTGGCCAAACGCGGTTTTGAGTCCCTCCTGTGCATTGGTGTCGTCAATCGGCTCGTAAACGTGCCAGCGCGCCTCCGGAAGCTCCTCCAGAAGCTGGGATATATGTGCCAGCGCGGTCGGCGAAGTGATGCGCCCGGTCAGCAGTCGCAGTCCCGCCCCGCCGCGTCCCCGCATATCGGCGAGCACGGCGCGCCACTCCGGCTCGAACTGACTCCATGCGCTGATTCGCCCGCCGCGGTAAACGGCTTGCGAACGATCCGGGTCGTAGAGTTCATAAATCTGCGCCTGCGCAAAAATGTCAGTCGCACCCAGACTGGCCGGATGTTCCGGATTACCTTCGATTTTCGTCGGTCGCCCCAATCGGCTATCCACCACCACGCCCAGCGCGTAACCGGCATGGAGCACGGAGGTCGCGAAGTACACCGCCTCCCCCGGCACCACGGCCGGCTGCGGATGCACGTACGGCACAATCTGCCGCGGCGGACGCTCGCCGCACCCACCCAAGCCGGCCAGTGCGAAAGACACCGCCGCCATCTTGAGAAATTCGCGCCGCCCCAAGCCTCCCGCTCGAACTTGCTCCGGGAACTCCGCTTCCGTCCAGCGCAGGAACTCCGGCGAGCGGGCCAATTCGTCAAGGCTGCGCCAGAGAGGAACCTCGTTATCGTGCGTTTTCGCCACTCTCGCTCCTAACGATGACAAGCCGAGCAGTTGGTCAGCGCCGCGCCGCGCACTGCGTC
>JAGPEO010000129.1 GCA_018056925.1 Phycisphaerae bacterium | reverse complement strand
GGACGAATGGGACTACGACCAGCGGCGTAAGGCCCGCGCCGCAGCCGGCGGTTGGAACGCCTGCCAAGGGGGCCGCGACCTGTTCCGCGGTTGCGTCGCGCGTCACTGATTCGCCGGCGTTGGCCGTGGGCACTACGGTGACGGTGGTGCGGGCGGAACTACCGGCTTGCCCGTCGTTCACCAGAAGTATGAAGTAATACGTGCCGGGCGCGATCGCTTGCCACTGCGACTGCGCCTGCTGTAGACCACTGAGCGGCTGGAAAGTCGTCGCCAAGACCTCCGCCGGGAGCACTCCGCCCACTTCGTCCGTCTGGCGCCAGCGATAAGTCAGCGCATCGCCGTCTGGATCGCTGGAGGAAGATGCATCCAGCGTGACGACCTGGCCGACGACGACCGGTTCACTGGGCCCGTCAATCACCGCGCGCGGCGCGTGGTTGGGTGGAAGTTCCGGGACAACCGTGACCTTCACGGTGTCGCTGCGTGGGGTCGGATTGGAGGCGGTGCTGACAAAGACGCGATACTCGTAAGTCCCGAGGGTGTCCGGGGTCACCTGAGCCAGCCACGGCTGCCGGTCTGGGTCGGGTTTGACCGGTTCGGAGGCCGCGTTGCGCACGGGGCCTGAGAGCCACTGCCACGTGTAGATTACTAGGTCCTTCTCGTAGACGTTCGGATCCATTGGATCGAAACCGACGTTATAGGCGTCGAAAGTCCGCCGGGCGTCCAGGTTTACCGTCTGGCCCAAGGCGGCCAGCACGTCACTCCCGGCATCCGCAAACACTGGCGGCACGGGCGGCTTCAGGCTGGGGTCCTCATTCACGTACAGCGAGAAAGAGAAGCCGTGAACCGGATCGGCTTCACCGGCCGTTTCTTTATTCCAAATCCGAATTCGGACCTCGTACCAGACGTCATAATCGACCAAGCCGCGCAGCCGCGCCTGGTTGGCACCGTTGATCTCGGGCAGGTAGAACGAAATCGCCAGAGAATACTCTGGATGCTCCAGCCTATAGGGTACCAATGGCAAGAATTCACCCAAGGCGGTATCTAGATTTATCGGAGGGCCCTCGGGAGAGCCATACGGATAGGGCATCCATTCGCTAATCTTCTCGTAGAAAAACTCGGGTACCTCCTCCGGCTCTGATTCTTCCTCCTCGTCCACCTGTGGGATCAACACGTCGATTTCGACGCGGATCCTGTCCTGTTCCAAGGCCCGCACGGGAACCGGGTTGTTATGATCCGTTGCGAAAACCCCGTTTACGTAAATGCGGTAACCGATGACTATGGGCGGCTCATTTCCCTGCCCCAGTGCCAATCCCACGCCGACGAGAGCGACCAAAGCAGCGGCGGTTGCATTTCGCACCATGATACTGATCTCCCAATACTCAGCACCTCAGGCCAGCGAGTCGTGGACTAAGAGCCGCTCGCTCCGATGGTGACGTTTGCGCAATACCCGTTTTCGTCAGGAAACAGGCGGAACTCAAAGGTGATGTCGTCGCTTTCCAGGAACTCATTCGACTGTCTTGGTCCGCCCGAGCGGTACAGGAACAGTCCCGGCTTGAAGGGGTCGCACTGATAGGCGCTCACTTGGGCCAGAGTCTTCAGACCGCCAGTGTTCGTTGCGCCGTTCCAGATCCCGTAGCCTGCAGGCACCGGCGGCAGCGGTTCGCCTTGCTGCGAAAACGTAAACGCGACGCTGTCGCACGAAACCGGCGGCTGCGAGAAAACCAGCAGCCCGTCCGGTGCAACCAGTCGAATGGTCATGGAGGACAGCGTCGCCCCGGTCGTGCCATCGCCTGCTTGTGAGGGCTCCAGGTGTACCGGGGTCACGTGCGCCGCGCCGGGGCCGTTGTAGACGTAAGTTCCCGCTCCCAGCGTGACTGCCGAGCCCAGCCGCAGCTCTTCCGTAATCTGAATGTAGTTGCTGTTCAGCAGTTCTTCCTGTTGCTCAGCCGTGCGCACGCCGCCCGGGGCGACCCAGGCCAGAAAAGAGGTATCTAATTCGTAGCCGCTGTTGTTGTTGAAAGTCACGTTCATCGAGGCGCGAAAGGCCGTCGACTGGGCCTGCTGGCCGCTGCTACCCCCGCTCGGCCGGTTTTGACTCGCCCCAGCGCCGCTCCTTTCGGCCAGCGTCATGAAGGGGTTCGCCGGCGTAGGCGCCCCGCCACAGCCGGTTATCGCACAGACCAGCAAAACCGTAAGCCCGACAAAAAACGTTCTCATGTTGACCTCGCGCGATCAATCGCCCACGCCATAGATCAAGTAAGCTTCGCCAGCTCGCGCGCGATCGCGCGGCGAGCTGGAGACCGAACCCAGAAGCAGGTCGCCGTGACCGTCGCCATCGACGTCACCGGCCATCGCCATTCCGCGGCTGCGGTCGCCCATTTCACCGATTCCAGCGCCGAGTTCGTCTCCGCTATTTCGCCCGATGAACATGACGCCGGGCAGACGCTCGGTGCCGATATCCGCGAGACTGATGGTGCCCTTCAGGTCGGGCGAACCATAGATCAGGTACACCACGCCGCAGCGCGTGCGATCGATCTCGATCGTGCCGTCCTGGTCGATGTCCATGCGTACCGAAGCTTCGGGAGCGGCAATCAGAATGTCGCTATTGCCGTCGCCGTCCACGTCGCCCGCCGTTGTGACGCGCGCGCCTGCCAGATCGCCTTCCTCGCGCCCCAGGAAGATCACTCCCAGGCCCAGCGCGGGCAATTCGGAGAACCGAATCTCCTGCTGCGTCAGGTTGATCGCTTCCCGCGACCCAAAGAACACCCCGGCCCCGCCGCGGCGGTTATCCAGTTCCGGCGACCCGATTACCACGTCCGCCAGACCGTCGTTGTTGAAATCCCCGGCGTCGTCCTGCTCCTGGCCCAAGCGATCTCCAGGCTCGCCCACGAGTTGAATGCCGTCGAGAATACGACGCTCATGCGGGCTGGACGAGTCCATCGGCATCGACAATTCGCGCACGTTGAGTGTCTGGTTCTCCAGCAGATCGGCTACCCGGCCCAGGACGATGAAGCACGCGCCGGCGCCATCGTTCATGAAAGGCGCCCCGACCAGCAGGTCGAACAAACCATCGGCGTTCATATCCCCGATGCCGCGCGCGTGCGTTAAGTGCGCTCCGGGCACGTCGCTCCAGATCGTCAGGGTGCTCATGGGATACGCTGACTTGACGCAGGGCGGGTTGTCATCTGGTTCGACCCAATAACCCGGTGAACTCCATTGGCCGCGGATGTCATCCAGCACGTAATGGTATGGTCCGCCGTGCGGCAACAAGCTCGCCGCAGGGTGGTTTCCCGCCGGGGCATAGTTGTATGCCTCGTTTCCCGGAGGGGCGTTGTCCAGCGTCCACGGGAAGAACGGGGAATAAGTGGCATTGAAATATATGCTGATCATGCCTGCACCGGGCGCCGATTCGGCCCCCCGCACCCCTACTGACGGATCACGGTTCGGGGCCGAAATGACGAGCGAGTGGAAATCCCAGCTCGATATCGATTCGCCGAACTGATCTCCGAAGTCGTTCGAAGAGAAGCGGCACCCCAGCGTCAGTGCCATCCGCCGCCGCGCGTTGCTCAGGTGCTCGTGGAATAACGTCGTACCTTCCGGACCGGTATGCGAGGATAGTGAGTACTTCGCACTTACGAAGCCTTCCGGGCAGCCAACAGGTACTTTAATAGCCTTGTGAGGTTCAGTTCCGATCAAACCCAAGTCGATGACGTTGCGCCCCGGGAATCCAACATCCGGCCGCAATACCGAACCGCAAGCTACGACCACGCCGCCGGTGCGGAAATACCCGGACGGCTCGAGTGGCAGGTTGTACTTGTTGTAAGAATCCGTGAATGGCAACCCGAACGCGAACTCCCGCAAACCATCCAGATCCCAATCGCTCAGCATCGTGAAGCTCGTGATGCCGCGGCTGGGACGGATGGGGTCCGCCATTTCCGGCACGCCGGCGAAAATATCGCCTCTGAACAAGGTGCCGGTGGAGTTCAGGTTGATCTTGCCGCTGAAACGCTGCGGGCGGCCGTAAATCAGGTAAGCTTCGCCGACGCCCGTGCGGTGTACGCCGGTTTCGTAGCCGGGTTTGGCGAACTGCGAGAGAATCAGGAAATCATCAAAGCCGTCGCCGTCCAGATCGCGCGTGCCGCACACGAAGCTGCCGGCGTTGTCGCGCGGATTGACGCCCTCGAACACGGCCCCGCGTATGGCACTGGTCGCCAGGTCCAGACCACGCAGGTCGACTGCCCCGCACAGGCGCGCCCGCAGCACGATGCTGCCCGGCGCATAGAAGGCGAACGATTCCCTCCCGTCCGTAACCTGGGCCAGTATGCGGTAAGTACCGGGCTCGAACTGGGCCGTGGGCAGGTCGAAGGTGAAGCGGTCTCCGGTCTGCGACGAACTGGTTCGCAGCAGCACCTCGTTGCCGTTGACCGAGCCATCCGGGTCCAGGAAGATCTGCGTGGTCACCACGCGGGCCTGGGGGTCGAGCGTCCAATCCACGTCGAAGGACGGCTGAATTTCCGGCGAACGATCATAGCGGTAGTTGTTCCGCGGGGAGTTGAAGAACAGCGTGGGCGAGCTGTTAATGTATAGTGTCCCGGGGGCGTACGCCGAGACTACCACTTCTCCGAGCTGTTTTTCAAGCAGCCCGATGCGATACTCGCCCGCCGCCAATTGCCGCGTATCAACTTGCGCCGCCATCTGCGTCAGCGGCATGCCCGTGAACGGGTACGACAAAACGCCGTTCCCCAGGTCGGTATCGTTGTCAATGAACAGGTCAACCGTGGCATAGCTGGTAGTACCGACCGCCAGCCACGTTACCTCAACCGGTGTGCCTTGCGTGATCGACAGGTCGGATTCCGGCGTGAAGATCTTGAGCGAAGGCTCATTGCCGAGGTTGATGTTGCTCCCGGTCGAGCCGGCTACGTATTCCGAGTTTTGCAGGCCCGGACAGCCTGACAAAAGCAGTAATGCCGTCAATGCGCCGGCTGGTGCGGCCCATTTTCGCCCGTTGGATAAACGCATTCTCATCCTCACTCACTCGCATGCTGGATGTAGGCGAATAGCTGGTACCCCGATTTCGTGGCGCCGGAGGGCTGCACCACAAACGTAATCCCATCCCCGCAATCGTAGTTTTGCTCAACCTTCAGCGGCACGCCGAACGGCTCGACCTCGATAAACACGCCGCCGCCGGCCATTTGTATCCACGCCCCCGTAGCCGAGGGGTCGGACAAATCGCCTACAGTTATCTCTGAAACCGGGCACATCAGGGCCTTGGCCGTGCGTTGTCCTGGTTCAACTCCAGCGGTGTACTGTCGCAGGGCGTTATTCGAATCGCGGTATGCCACCTGAATGGCCGCCGGGCGATTCGTGTGATTTTCGACGGCCACCAGAAGCGTCGGCGCATTGCCTGGCAGCGTGACGGCCGAACCGCCCACAATGGATGCCAGGAACTGCTCGTTCAAAAAGTCCGCCGGCGAACAACCGCCGAGCAGGACTGCTGTGACCAGCGTGGCCAAGGTTGTTTTAGTCAGCTTGTGCATTTGTGGCGTGCTCCTCCGATCGCGCTCAACTCGGCAATAATTGGACCAGCAAGGCGCCATCCGCAGTGAGCTGGACCAGGATCATGTCGCCGCACTTGAAATCGTCCGGCGAGAAAAGCGGCTGGCCAGCATAGGGAACGGAGGTGCCCCCTCCTCCGGGAATCACCACGTCAACCGCGGTCTCATCGGACACCGCGAAACCTGCGCCGAGGCTGCCAAGCCCGAACATGCCCAACGGGCAATCAAGCACTTCGTTGTCGTTCCCGCGGGGCTGCACTTCGACAGAAAAATTGCGTGCGCCTTGCTCGGGGTGAGCGAGATTCGGGATTTCGTAAGCGTGGAACGTCGCCAGCCCGTTGGTGTCGTTCACGAACATCACGATCACCGTGCCGCTCGGCGGGTCCACCGCGGCAGGGTCAATCCCCAGTCCCCTGAGAAGGTTGGGGTTGAAGAAGTCCATACCGATTGTGCACCCGGAAGGGCACAGCGCCAGCACACCGAGCGCTATGCTCGCGATGACGCTGCCGTATTTCATCCAACACCTCCACGCAAAGCCCGGCGCACAGCCGCGGACTTCGCCATCCATCAGCCAAAAGCGCTTGGGCCGTCGGGCAGCGCAATACTTTCCGCACTCGGAAATTCCTGCGCAATTCCATTGTGCCGGGCGGCCAAAATCTCCAGGGTGTCCCGGACTGTGGGGCTCCGCCTGGCCGCTCTGTTAATCGCAAGTCTCACACAGCCACCAACTTAGGGCCGCGCCTGCGACCGGTCAAAAGCTCAACACGCTAAAGACCGGATAACCTGCCAGTCGATCCCGGCCTCGCAGCTCCGTAAGTTCAATTAACACTGCCACGGCCGTTACGTTGCCTCCCAGATCGCTCACCAGCCGGCAACAAGCTGCGAGAGTTCCCCCGGTGGCGAGCAGGTCGTCCACCAACAGAATGGACTGTCCGGGTTTGACGGCGTCGCGATGAATCTCCAGCGCATCGGACCCATATTCCAGGACGTACTCGTGGCGATACGTATGGTGCGGCAGTTTGCCCAGTTTACGGATCGGGACAAAGCCGGCCGATAACTCCCGCGCCACCGCCGTTCCGAAAATGAATCCGCGCGATTCGGCGCCGGCGACCAGGTCGACCCGCTTGCCGCGGAAGGGCTGAACCATCAGCTCCACCGCCCACGCCAAGCCCGCGGGGTCCGCCAACAAGGGCGTAATATCCTTGAACACCACGCCCGGCTTGGGAAAATCCGGCACGTCGCGGATCAAGCGGCGCAGGTCGTTCACCTCCGAGATCCGCAACCAACTGATATCGCGTTGGTGTTCTTCGTAACGCTCCATGGCGAGGAACCGTCGCTCCTGGGTCTCAATTCCTGCCCGCCCCCCATCGCCTAGGACCCCCAGCATCCGGCAACCGGGCGAGGCAGGCGCAGCTTTTCGGGGCGGGCGTATCCTAGTAGCGCGGCGCTTGCCCCGCAACGCCGCCCGGCGCGATTTCACCTGCTGGGGGCGGTTGCCGATAAGCCTCCGGGGCAGGCGACGGACCGCCGCCCTACGCCCGGGCCGCACGTCTCGGCCGGGTCGTGCGCGCCAGCCGACGGCGCGCGGGTCGGAGTAGAAAGAGCGCCTGGCACGGACGCGGCGCACGCCGGGACAAGAGCGACGTGTCAATCGGCGTCATCATCGCGGGGTTCGCAGCGGCGGCGGCGCTGGTGCTGTGGTACTGGGTGGCGGCTACCAAGCAGGTCAGCGCTGAACTGCTGAAAGAATATCAACGCCTGTTACGCGAAGCCCGTGAGGAAGAAGCACATTCTGACGAGAACGGCGTGGCTTCGCCGCCGGCCGCGCCCGGCGATTCGCCTTCGGAAGCACGCCCGTCCACTTCGCCGCCCAAGAGCGCCCCGCAATCCTAAGCGTAACGCGCCCTAGTGTCCGGACGGCCGCACGCCGCCGCACCAACTACAATCGCCTTAAATGCAATTCCTTCGACGCGCGCGTGATTTTCTCGGCCTGCGACGCAGCATGGTCGGGTTGCTGGCCATGGTCATACTCGTCGGTCTGGGCGAGAAGCTGGCCGAAGACTTCCTACCCATCTACCTCATCGCGCTCGGCGGCGGGTTCATCTCCGTCGGACTCCTCAACGCACTCGACAACCTGCTCGGGGCCGCTTACGCACTGCCCGGAGGATACCTCGCCCAACGCTGGGGCCCCAAACGCGCCCTGCTGGCCTTCAACCTCATCGCCATGGCCGGATTCCTCATCGTCATCCTCATACCCGCCTGGCCCGCCGTCCTCATCGGCGCCGTCTTCTTCCTCTCCTGGACCGCCATCTCACTGCCGGCCACCATGGGCCTCGTCGCCCAGGTCCTGCCCCGCTCCAAACGCACCATGGGCGTCGCCATGCACTCGCTCGTCCGACGCGTACCCATGGCCCTCGGGCCGCTGCTCGGCGGGCTGCTCATCCAGCGCTACGGCACTCTCGCCGGCGTGCGCCTGGCGTTCGGCGCCGCCCTGGCCATGGCCGCCCTGGCTGCACTACTGCAACAGCTCCTCATCCAGGACCAGCCGCCGGCCGGACTGCCGGCCGCCAGGGTGCAGGCCAATCCGCTGCCCATCCTGCACGCCATGAGCCCGGCCCTGCGCAACCTGCTCGTCGCCGATACGCTCATCCGCTTCTGCGAGCAGATTCCTTACGCTTTCGTCGTCGTCTGGGCCATGCAGACCATCGCCCACCCCGTCCGCGCCGACCAGTTCGGTCTGCTCCGCACCGTCGAGATGACCACCGCCGCCCTGCTCTACATTCCCGTCGCGTACTTGGCCGACCGCACCGTCAAAAAGCCGTTCGTCCTGCTGACTTTCATCTTCTTCACCCTGTTTCCCGTGGTGCTGCTGCTGGCACAATCATTCTGGACCCTGCTGGGTGCGTTCGCGCTGCGCGGCCTGAAGGAGTTCGGCGAGGCCACCCGCAAGGCACTCATCCTTGACTTGGCACCCGAGGACCGTCGGACCATGACCTTCGGCGTCTACTACCTCGTGCGCGATTCCATCGTCGCGCTGGCGGCCTTCGGCGGCGCTTTCCTATGGCAGATCAGCCCGGCCGCTAACTTTCTGACCGCCGCCGCGTTCGGCCTGGCCGGCACCCTCTGGTTCGCCCTGTATGGACGCGACCTGACCGACGCCGGGCCGCAAGACGCCCGCTGAGCCGCCGGCCATGTTCAGCCGTGGCCGGCCCGGAAGTCAGGCTTGGAAGTCAAAAGCATGCCGCAGAAGCCGCGCCCGGCCTGTCATTGGACGTGGCCCACGCAAACGCGAAATGCGGTACAATCAGGCCGTGACCGCGGGCATTGGTCCGGCTTCGAGCCCGTAAGGCCAGTTCCGGGTGCGTCAGCCCCGTAACGCCAGAACCAACGCCCGCTGCGCGAGCCCGGGCCAACTCCCGGCCCAGAAAGCGCGGTGTCGCATGAGCTTCAGCAAATTCGGATGCGGCGACAACATGCACGAGTGGATCCGCCACATGCACGATATGTTCGACGAAATGAAACGCCGCAGCTTCGTCCAGTTCCGCGACGAAGATACTTGGCAGCCCGCTACCGACGTCTACGAGACCGACGTGGCCTACTGCATCTGCGTCGACCTGGCCGGCATGAACCCCGAACAGGTCGAAGTCTCCTGCCAGGACCAACACTGCGTCCGCATTGCCGGCTTCCGCCCCAACCCGCGACCCGCCGAG
This sequence comes from Phycisphaerae bacterium, assembly GCA_018056925.1. GTDB lineage: Bacteria > Planctomycetota > Phycisphaerae > UBA1845 > Fen-1342 > JAAYXS01. The sequence continues at coordinate 553 of JAGPEO010000129.1, read as the reverse complement.
ATCGAGGGCCCGCTGACGCTCCATATTATGGAGATCGACCACGGACCCTTCCGCCGCGAGGTCACCCTGCCCGAGCCAATCAATGTCCAGTCCGTCGAGGCCACTTACGATAAGGGCTACCTATGGGTGATGCTGCCGAAGATCACGACGCCCTGAACCGGAACGATCCGCCGCCCGGCGATAAGCCGCCGGCGTCCGTCGGCTCCGCACGCGGTGATGACATCCGCGCCATGCTGCCGCGCGAACTCCCCATCCTGCCGGTCCGTAACCTGGTCGTTTTCCCCGGCACCGTCGTTCCGCTCAGCATCGGCCGCGAGAAGTCACGCCTGCTCACCGACGCCGTCCTGGCCGGCGACAAGCTGCTCGCCCTGTTCACCCAACGTCACGAAGAGGTCGAAGACCCCGGCCTGGATGACCTCTACCGCGTCGGCACCGCCGCCCAGGTGCTCAAAGTCCTCAAACTGCCCGATGGCTCGAACAGCCTGCTCGTGCATGGCCTGGTACGCGTCGGCATCGAGGAACTGGTGGCTACCGACCCGTATTGGCGGGCCGT
>JAGPEO010000128.1 GCA_018056925.1 Phycisphaerae bacterium | reverse complement strand
TATGAGCCGCTGCTGCGCTACAAGTTCAACGGCAAGGACGTGGAGCAGCAGCCGGCCGAGCCCGACAAGCGCCCCACGGTGCTGTTCGGCGCGCATCCGTGCGACGCGGCCAGCTTCGCCACGCTCAAGGCGGTCTTCACCTGGGACAGCCCGGACGCACAGTTCGAGACGCGGCTGGCGAACCTGACGATCATCGGCCTGGCTTGCACCAAAGCCGACGCGTACTGCTTCTGCACGTCGGTCGGCGGCAGCCCGGGCGACACGCGCGGCAGCGACATGCTGCTGACGCCGCTCGACGCCGAGCGCTTCCTGGTCGAGGTGCTGACGCCCAAGGGCCAGGCGGTGGTGGCCGCGGCCCCGCAGCTCTTCACGCCGGCCGGCAATGAGACCAAGGACAAGGTGCTGGCGAAGGTCGCGCCGCGCTTTTCGGCCGACAAGCTGAAGGAGAAGCTGCCGGCGGCCTTCGGCAACAATGCGGTTTGGGTCGAGCAGTCGCTGCGCTGCCTCGGTTGCGGGGCGTGCGCGTTCGTCTGCCCGACCTGCTCGTGCTTCGATATTCAGGATGAGCGCAACCGCGAAGGCGGCACGCGGCTGCGGTGCTGGGATTCGTGCGGCTTCTCGCTGTTTACGCTGCACGCCTCCGGCCACAACCCGCGCCACGTGCAGAGTGAGCGCTGGCGGCAGCGCGTGATGCACAAGTTCTCGTACCAGCCGGAACGGTTGGGCGTGCTGGGCTGCGTCGGTTGCGGCCGCTGCTCGCGAACGTGTCCGGTGGATATGAACCTGGCCGAACATGCACAGGCTTTGGCGGAGATGAAGGCATGACCAAGATGGCCACCCCTCCCGGTGCGGCGCCTGCTCCTGGCGGCAAGCCGGCAAACCTGTACGTCCCCTACCGCATGCGCATCGCCAAGGTCACGGACGAGGCCCCGGGCGTGAAGACATTCCGCCTGGAATTCGTCGATCCGGCCGACGCTGAGAAGTTCACTTTCAAGGCCGGGCAGTTCGGCGAGTATTCCGTGTTCGGTGAGGGCGAGAGCACGTTCTGCATCGCCTCGCCGCCGACGCGCAAAGGCTACATCGAATGCACGTTCCGCCAGGCCGGGCGCGTGACTTCCGCCCTGGCCGACCGCGACGAGGGCGACGTGATCGGCTTCCGCGGGCCGTACGGCAACGTGTTCCCGATCGAGCAGTGGCACGGCAAGAAGCTGCTGTTCATCGCGGGCGGTATCGCCCTGCCGCCGATGCGCTGCGTCATCTGGAACTGCCTTGACCTGCGCGATAAGTACGGCGACGTAAGCATTATCTACGGCGCCCGCACGGTGGCCGACCTGGTCTACAAGCACGAATTGGCCGAATGGGGCACCCGCAAGGACGTCAACCTCTCCGTTACGGTCGATCCGGGTGGCGAGACACCGGATTGGAAGGGAAAGATTGGCTTTGTTCCGACGATTCTGGAGCAGCTTGCCCCGTCTGCGGACAACACGATCGCCATCGTTTGCGGTCCGCCGATCATGATCAAGCTGACCATGCCGGTGCTGGCGAAGCTGAATTTCAAGCCCGAGCAGATCTATACCACGCTCGAAAACCGCATGAAGTGCGGCGTCGGCAAGTGCGGCCGCTGCAACGTGGGCAAGGTCTACGTCTGCAAAGACGGGCCGGTGTTCACGATGGCGCAGCTCAGCCAATTGCCACCGGAGTACTAGGCCGGAAGGCAACGAGGCCACAAGGCAACGAGGCACAAAGGGTAGCGGCCGACCTGTGGTCGGCCGTTTGTGCAGGGGAAGCAGCAAGGCAACTCCGGTGCGCGGGTAGAGCCAAGGGTGCAAAGAGCGTAGAGTGTAAGCGGCAAGGTCCGGGAATAACGCGGTCGGCGGGGGTAGGACCTCAAGGGTGCAAGGAGTTCGATTTTGCGTGCCCCCGGTTTTGCACTCTTGAGAGTTATCCGCCCGCAGGGTGCAACGAATCAAGGATGCGGAATCGGGGAGCAAGAATGTACGGCACATAGAGCTCCTTTCTGCGCGCGGGCGTGGCCGGTCGCTAGGAAGTATAGGCAGAGGGCGAAGGCACGCAGGGGCGCAGGGGCAGGGATTGTTAGCATATGCGCAGCAATGGCGACGTGTGCGCGATTTTGCGGCGCGAGACCAATGGGGAGAATCAGGGCGGGGGTTTAGGAACGGCGTCCGCGGATCTTCGGATTTTCCAAGGCGTCCCCGGATTTACCCCGGGATTGATCCCCGGATTAACTTCGCGGCCCGGGTTGACTTGGCGGCGGAGAATCGGTAACTCGCAGTGATGCCAAAGGCGCGCCCAGGGTTAGTCTCCGGCACGGCGGCGAGCATGACGCCATCACGAGGGTGGGGCAAAGATACGTGGCAGGCACGTGCTGTCGCCGTGCTGGTGGCGGCAACTCTCGTCACAGCTATTGCGGTGCGCGTCTATGACTTGGCGGGCAAAGATCTGTGGATCGATGAAGCCAACAGCGTGGTGTTGGCCAAAACGGGTGTTGCCGGACTGCTGGACGGTCTAAAACGCGATTCGAGCCCGCCGCTGTATTACCTGCTGCTGGCGGGGTGGATGAAGGTGTTTGGGGACGGGGAGGCGGCGGTTCGGACGCTATCCGTCATTCCCGGCGTGCTGACGGTGGGAGCGCTCTTCGCCATTGGCCGCCGGTTGTTCGGCACACAGACCGGCTTGCTCGCGGCGGTTCTGGCGGCCGTCGCGCCCACGCATGTGTTCTATTGCCAGCAGGCCCGCATGTATTCCCTGCTGGGACTGCTGGGGCTGCTCTCTTCCTACTGGCTGTGGCGGGCGATCGAGGATGGCCGCGGGCGATTCTACGTAGCCTACGTGCTGGCCACTCTGGGAGCGCTGTACACGCATAATTTCGCCTTGCACCTGCTGCCCGTGCATGCGCTGATCATCCTTGCCTCGGGCGCGCTGCGCCGTGCACCCTGGCACTGGGCGGCATGCGGCGCGGCCATTCTGGCCGGCTATCTGCCATGGCTGCCGACGTTCCTGATGCAGCTCGGTAACCGGGAGCAGTACGTGTGGTTTGCGACTCTGACGCAACGCTTCGGGTCAAGTCGCATCCCGTTGAGCACACTGCGCTCGTTTTCTCCCGGTGATCCACAGCCCTTCTTTCTCTTCGCACGGGAACAGCACACGTTCTGGACGCCGGTCTACTTGTGCGCGCTGGCGGCGGCCGCCGGCCTCGCGCAGGCGTGGCAGCGCGGGCCGCGCGGGCTTAAGGTAAACCCGCGTGGGCTATGGCTGGCCTGTGCGACGGTATTGCCGCTAGCGTGCGCGGCGCTGACGTCAGTCATCAGCGTCCCGAACTGGGTGCCCGGGCGCGTCGACCAGTTGGTCTACCCGTGCTTTGCGCTGCTCGTCGCGCGGGGCCTCGCGGGCCTGCACTGGCGAAAGGCCGCAGTTGCATCGGCGCTGCTGCGCTATTGCCTGCTGGTGGTGTTCTGCGTCTACTCGTGCGCCGGCCTGGCGCATCTGTACGGCAATCAGCTCGCCAGCGCCGATCGTGCAATGGCACAAATCATTGCTCGCGCGGCCCGGGCCGGCGACGCGGTCCTTTGCACCGGCCTGACGCGCGCCCCATTGCAGTACTATCTGGGCCGGCTGGCCGTGCCGGTAAAGCTGTTCTCTTACCCGCGGGAAATGGCGCTGCACATGGCCAGTCAGGATCAGGCTGCCTGGGCTGAACAGCCGGACCGCTTGGAGGAGGAGATCCACGCGGTGGAACAGGAGATCGCCGCGGCGTGCGGCCCGCAAAGCCAACTCTTCGCAGTCATCGCCGCCACGCAGCCGAACCAGCCACTGGCTGCGTACCTAATGGAGCAGTACGGCGGCCGCGTGGAAGACCTGGGCGTGTTTCGCCTGTCGGGCACCAACACCAACGTGTATCTCTGGTTGCGCCGGGCGGAGTAGGTGGCGGCCGGCATACGCAGCGGCCGGAATAGGCCGTATTGTGGGCGGTTTGTAACCCGTCGACCGGTTGAGAATTGGTTCCACAGCAGAAACGCGGGGGGATTGTCAGCGGCTGGCGGTTCGTACAGACTGCGCGGCATGTGGGTTTGCACGCCATACTGCTCCGGATTGCAGCCGGTTGCCGCCGGAGTATTGATACTGCAGGTGAGGGATCAAGGGATTTAGGGATCGAGGAATCAAGATGTGACGGGTGGCGACCCGCATAACATTGGGCAGCTTCCGAGCCCCGGCACTCGTGCCGGGGTTCTTGTCTGCGCGAGGGCAACCGCGGCGCTTCACCAAGCCCAAGTTCTTCGATGCCGGTCGCGCCGGTCGAATTCGGAACCGTCTATGAGGTCGACCGACCGCGACCAGACTGTTGCCTCCACGCAATCGCTGATGTTGCCGACCGCAGGGTTAAAGAACATGGCATTGACTCCCCTCCCCCCCCCCGAGCCGGGGTACCGCTTCCGGTCCCGATCAGTCTACTTTGGGCTGCCGTTGCAAGGCGGCCGGCGACAATGCCATTCCATCTTTACGGTGGCAGACTTACAACTGTACTGGAAATCGCACACGGCGCTTTTGGAAGACCGGATCAGGAAAGAGAAAACAAACGGGGCGTTCGCGTTACGCACCGGGGATTGAAATCCCCGGCTACGTTCGCGCGCCCTCCGGGCGAGGAAGCTGCGGCCGTTGCCCCCGCGACAGGAGGCGGCCGTCGGGCGAGAGAGGCGGCTCGGTGCCAGTCACGTTTCCGCTCGTGGACTGACAGCGCGCCGCAAGCTAAACTCTACTCGGGCGCGTGCGAGGTGCGCGTATGTCAAATGTAAAGCGGCAAGTGCAGGAGATATTGAAGCGCCTGCCCGAGGATTGCTCGGTCGAAGACGTACAGTACACCTGTACGTCATTGAAAAAATTCGTCGCCGGCTCGAGTCGGCGGCGCGCGGGGAGTCTGTCCCGCAAAGCGAGGCCGAGAAGCGGCTTGAAAAATGGCTCATCAAGTAGTCTGGCTGGCAGCAGCGCTGGACGATTTGGATGCTATCGCCGCCCAACCTTATGCGCTCGCCTTGACCGGCGTCAGCCGATAGACGCGGCCGAGCCGCGTTGCCGCGGCCAGGTCACCCTGCCGTAACGCCGCCCGCGCTTCGTCGAGGCGCTCGGCGTCGGTCAGCGACAAGTACGGCCCCCAGCCGTCGGGCGAGTCGCTCAGCTCGACATCCAGCTCGATCACGTAGTCGCCTTCGCGAATCAGCTTCGTTGTGCGCCGGTTCATGGCAGCCTCACTCTGAAATCGCTCGTCCACTTCGCCGGGTCGGGCCGATAGGCCGTGATCAGAACAGCCGGCCCGTCCTGCCCGCGCGGAATGCCCCACAGCGCATGGAGTGGCGCGCCGCGTTCGTCACGCTGAAGCACCAAAACGCACGGGCCCTTTCCGTACGCCGGATAGTCCTCCACGACCTGTCCGGCCTTGATACCGTCCACTACTTCGCGCACGGTCAATCCGTCGTTGCTCAATTCATCATAGCCATGGTCGGAGACCTTGACTTGCCCGGTCGCGACCAGTTGCCAAACGCGCTCCAGCGTCGTGCTCATGCGGCCTATTCTACAAAGTTTCGGGGGGGTTGGCGTTCCCACCGGGGATTGAAATCCCCGGCTACGTTCGCGCGCCCTCCGGGCGAGGAAGCGGCGGCCGTCGGCCTCGCGACAGGAGGCGGCCGTCGGGCGAGAGAGTCGCACGGCGGCAATCAGACTTCTTATGCTTCGGCACTGTCACAAACGCGCTGCGACTATCCGGAAGTGATGCCCGAGAATGGCCAGGGTGGCTGCTTCGACGAACTGGCGCGGGTGAAACAGTAGCGAGCGGAGCATGAACTTCCAATACTCGCGGCGGCCGTTGGTCCACACGCCCATAGTCCAGATCGAGTGAAGCAGGGCACGGACGTCCGACCAGCGCACCGGGGCACGCGGGCCGCGCGGCCGATATTGCCTCAGAAACGTCAGAGCGCGGGCGTAATACATCTGTGGCGAATAAAGGTGCTTTACCAAATTGCGGTAGCCTTCGATCAGCACATGGCGGTCGAGCTTGGGCACAAAGTTCAGGACCGCTTCGACATTGTTGCCGGTACTCTCGCTCAATATGCGGCCCTCTTGCTTAAGGCGCGCGAACAGACGCGTCTGCGGCAGAGCGGTCAGCAGGCCGACCATCGCGGTCACCACTCCGGATTCCTGGATGAACCGCAGTTGCCGCTCGAAGATCGTTCCGGAATCGCTGTCGAAGCCGAGGATGAAGCCGCCCAGGACCTCGATTCCGGCGGCCTGCAGGGTTTTGACATCCGCGACCAGGTCGCGCCCGGTGTTCTGCGTCTTCGCGCACTCGGCCAGGCTGCTTTCCTGGGGCGTCTCGAGCCCGATGAAAACCTTCTTTACGCCGGCTTGCACCAACAGGTCGATCAGCTCCGGGTCGTCAACCAGATTGAGAGAAGCCTCAGTTGTGAATGAGAGATTCACGCCACGCCGCGCCCGCCAGTCGATGATCGCCCGGAGCAAGTCTTTAGCGCGCCTTTTATGGCCGATGAAGTTGTCGTCCACGATGAACACGCTGCCACGCCAGCCGGCGTTCACCAGCGCATCCAGTTCGCCGATCATCTGCTGCGTGCTCTTGAGCCGCGGCACGCGCCCATAAATCTCGACGATGTCGCAAAATTCGCAGTTGAAGGGACAGCCGCGAGAGTGCTGGACCGACATGGTCGCGTAATCGCGGAAGTCGATCAAATCCCAGCGGGGCAAAGGCGTGTTTGCCAAACTCGGGCGTTCGTGACAGCGATACAGGGGGCGCAGCGTGCCGGCCAGCATGTCGCGACATATCTGGTCCATCAACTCTTCAGCTTCGCCGACCACGAGGTGCGGAATTTCGGAGAAGCGTTCGGGCGAGGTGGTGAACAAGGGCCCGCCGGCGATGACGGCTTTGCCGCGGCCGGCACAGCGGGCAGCGACCTCGCGCACCGATTTCTCGTGGATCATCATTGCCGACAGCAGCACGTAGTCGGCCCACTCGATGTCGTCGTCCGCCAGGGCGCGCACGTCCAAGTCGACCACTTTGAGCTCCCATTCGGGCGGCAGCAAAGCGGCCACGGTCAGCAGGCCCAGCGGCGGGAAAGCGGCCTTCTTGGCTACGAACGGCAGGACGTGCTTGTAGCTCCAGAACGTGTCTGGCGTAGCCGGGGAAACCAGGAGTACTTTCATGCGGGTCCTTTGAAAGGTCGGGGGAGAAGTTACACGCGTCTGCGCGATTGTATCCGATGTGGGGGGATTTGGACATCCGCCCAAGGTCCTAAAAAGCGGCCCGCGACGACAGGTTAGATTGACGTTATTATGTGTCTCCGAGCGCGAACAAAGTGGAACGGCGATGGGATACGAACACCGGCGCTGCGCCAGCGTGCTAGGCGCATTACTTCTATTGGGGCAGTGTTGCACGTCAGCCCTGCTGGCGACAGAGATGGATTTGGGCCCGGCCGAGACGCAGCCCGTAGTCCAAACGGCCGTCAGCAGCTCTACAACCGCCAGTCAGCCGGCTACAGAGTCGGCGCCGGCTTCGTCGCAGCCCTCGACAACCCAAGCGTCGGCCAATCACGAGGAGTCGGTGGCCACGATCACGCCTGAAGAAATTCAGGCGCGCATGGCCAGCATCGAGGCCTCCACAGAACTTCCGGAGCCGATGCGCGCCCAAATTCTGGAGATTTATCGCCAGGTGCTGGAGCAAATTGCGCTCGCGCAAACCTGGAGCTCCAAAATCTCCGAATATCAGCAAGGTCAGAGCAACGCGCCGGCCGATCTCGAGGCAATTCAGCAGGAGTTGGATGCGGTAACCAACGCTCCGGCCGTCAAGCTCCAGTTAGCCGAGAGCACAACTCTGGAGGATCTTGGTCAGAAAATCGCTAGCGCCGACAGCGAACTGCGTCAGAAACAAGCCGCGGCCGACAAGCTGGCGGCCCAGGCGCAGAATCGCGCGGAGCGTGCCCAAGCCATACCGGCCCTGCGTACGGCGGCCCAGCAACAGCTTGAAACATTGAGTGCCGAATTGGCCGGGGCGGCCGAGGCGGGCGTCCCTCCTCAGCTTGCGCTGGCGCAACGTTTTTTGCTGCTCGCCAGGCGCAGCGCTATTGAGCAGGAGATCAGGGCGTATCAGGAGGAATTGGCGTTCTACCAGGCGCGCAGCGAGGTGTTGGCGACCAGGCGAAGCAAGGCCCGCTTGGAGGTGGCGCAGGCGCAAGCGCTGCTGGACGAGCTACAGGCCAAAGCGACTGAGCTGCGCGCGGCGGAAGTACAGAAGCAGAAGCAGCGCGCCGCGGAGGGGCTGAAGGACGCGCCTTGGGAAATTCAAAGGCAACTTGAAATCAACCCGCGTCTGGCGGCGCAGCGGGAGAACGTCAGCGCCGGCTTGGCCGAGGTGCAGGCGAAACTCGAAAAGGCGCGCGTGGATGAAGAACGCATCAGCGCCCGGTTGGGGCGGTTGCGGCAGCGCGTCGAGCAGGATTCGGACCGCGACCTGCTGGGCCCGCTGATGCGCGGGGCGCGGCTCGACCTTTACCGGCTGCGTGATGCGGAGCGGGAATCGCTTGAAACTCGCAAGAAGTACGCGCAGGTCCAGAGTCGACTGAGCGAGGTGCGCGAGCGCCTGCTGGTTCTGACGGATGTGGACGCCGCCAAGCGCGTGATGCTGGCGAAGCTGCGCGAAGATGATCCGAACATCGATCTGGCGCCGCTGGAGCCCAAGATTCGTGAGATGTTGGAAACGCGGCGCGAGCTGCTGGAGGGTCTGCGGACCGACTACGAAAGCTATTCCACCGAACTGCTGCAATTGGTGGATGTACAGACCCGCATTGTGAACAGCGTGCGCGCAACGCGTGAAGTCGTTGACCGCTATTCGCTCTGGCTGCCCAGCACCGCGCCAATCTTCAAGGCGGAGTGGCCAGACGATCGGGAGGGTGCGACGCGGCGTCTTGGCGCGCTGCGGCGACTGCTGCTGCCGGAGCAGCCCGAACAGCGCCTCAGAGGCCTAATTGTATCCGGCCTGGCCCTGGTGGTGCTGCTGGCGTGGCTAAGCGTGCGGCCGCTGCTGGCCGCCAAAGTGCGCGACACGGGTTTGCGCGTGGCGAAAATCCACACGGATTCTTTCCGCCACACGCTGGTGGCGCTGCTGTGCTCGATCCTGCGAGCCGCGTGCTGGCCGAGTGCGCTGTGGTTCGCCGCCTGGACCGTCAGAGCCGCGGCGGAAGCCAGGGATGTGGCGGCCTACGAAATGGCCCAGACGCTCGGCGCGGGCCTCATTTCGGCCGGAATGGTCATTTTCTTTACGTCGCTGGTGCGCGAGATTTGCCGGCCCGGCGGTTTGGGCGAGTACCATTTCCGGTGGAATGCCGCGGGGCTGCGGGTAGCACGGCGCAGCGCGCTCTCGCTGATGGCGATCGCCGCCCCGGCCCTGTTCGTGATCGCCGCCATGGAGGTTTACCCGGACGCCGAGGTGCGCGATCTGATCGGCCGGTCGGCGTTCCTGCTGCTTATGGCGGCCGTCATCCGGTTCTTGTGGCGAATCGGGCATCCAGAGCGCGGCATTTTCGTTGATTGGCTGCGGCATCACAGTCCGTGGCTTTATCGTTCGCGCTACGTGCTGCTGGTCGCGCTGCTGATGTTGCCGCTGCTGTCGGCGGTGGCCGCGGCGGTCGGCTACTACTACACCGCCCAGGAAATGGCGCACCGGCTGGGGCAAACGGCCCGGCTGGCGCTGATTGTGTTGTTGATACACGCGTTGCTGCGCCGCGCGTTCTTCGTTGCCCAGCGCCGCCTGGCGCACGAACGGGCGCGGCGCAAGCGCGCTGCGGCGGCGGCCCGGCTGGCCGAGCAAGGGGCCGCGCACGAAGAGGCGCCGGCGGTAGAGGACGAGGAGCTGGACCTGATCAGCATCGGCGCGCAGACGCGCAAGCTGCTGCGAGCGGTGGTGATCTTCATTATGGCCATCGGACTGTGGCTCTGCTGGTCGGA
>JAGPEO010000127.1 GCA_018056925.1 Phycisphaerae bacterium | reverse complement strand
GCTCCTGTTCGGCGCGGGTCAGGTCTGACATCGTGCCGGACTCCGGCCGAAGGAAGGCCATGATTTCGTAGCCCTCGTTGTGCAATGCCTGCAAGCGTTCGCAGTTCTGGGCTGCAAAATCGCCGTCGGTAAGAATGGCGGCCGTGCCGCCGCGGGCGCGCAGCTCGTCGACCATGCGGTCGAGGGCCTGGGCATCCTCGGTTTCTGTGATCTGCAGGACGAGGCGGGCCTTGTTATCCGCGGGCGTCTTGTCACAGAATGGACACGGGCAACCCCCAAGCAGCAAGAGGCCTATTGCAGGAATAACTCTGCCGAGCACGGGACTGCACTCCTTTCCGGCGCGCACCTCTCGTTCGACCAGTCTGGCAGTCCGGCGGCACGCGCCACGCCAGCCGTCGCTGAATTGCTCAGACTGTTTTCAGGGCCTGGTCGAGATCGGCGATTAAGTCGTCCACGTCTTCGATGCCCACGGAGTAGCGAACCAGGCCATCGGTAATGCCGGCCGCGATACGATCCTCGCGGGACATTCCTGCATGTGTCATAGACGCGGGGTGCTCGATCAGCGTCTCGACGCCGCCCAGCGATACAGCCAACGTAGCCAAGCGTACATTGTCCATTAAACGCACGCCAGCCTCGATACCGCCTTTCAGTTCAAAACTGATCATGGAGCCGAAGCCGGACATCTGGCGTCGGACAAGGTCGTGTTGCGGATGCGACGCCAAGCCGAGGTAGCGGACCCAAGCCACCTTGGGGTGAGCCTCAAGCCAGCGGGCAATCTGCAGCGCACTTTGCTGAGCGCGGTCCATGCGCAGGCCAAGAGTCTTCAGGCCGCGAATGACCAGAAAGGCCTGATGGGGGTCCATGTTGCAGCCCAGATTTACCATTAGAGGCCGGATTTTGCGGTACAGTTCTTCGGTCCGCGTGACCACAACCCCACCGACTACGTCAGCGTGCCCGTTGATGAACTTCGTAATGGAATGCAGAACGATGTCGGCGCCCAACTCCAGCGGCCGCTGCAGATATGGGCTGGCGAAGGTGTTGTCCACCACGAGCACGCAACGGTTGTCATGCGCGATCTTCGCGACGGCGCGCAGGTCAGTGACCTGCATGGCCGGATTTGACGGCGTTTCGACGTATACCAGGCGGGTGTTGGGTCTAATCGCCTCCCGCACGTTGGCCGGATCGGACGTGTCCACGTATGACGATTCCACGCCGAAGCGCGCCAGATGCTGTTCGACCAGCCCGCGCGACGGCCCATACACCGAGGCGGTGCTGACCAGGTGCGCGCCGGCATCCAGCAGGGCCATAAAGACCGAAGCGACGGCGCCCAGCCCGGAACTGGTGGCGATGCCGCCAAAGCCGCCTTCGAGGCCGGCGACCGTATCTTCCAGCGCGCGGATGGTCGGGTTTCCAATGCGGGTGTAGATATAACCGTCTCCGCGCCCGGCGAAGAGCGCGGCGCCGTGTGCCGCATTGCGGAAGGCGAACGTCGACGACTGGTAAATCGGGACATTCACAGCGCCGTACTGGTCGGCGGCGGCCCGCGTGTGCACCAGCCGCGTGTTGATGCCCGAGCCGAAGTGCGTGTGGGAACGATCACTCATACTTGCATTCGCGTCGTCAGAAACCATGTTTTCACCTTCCGTGTGTTATGGCCCGCGGAGAATGTAGTACGTCTGGTGGACGAGGACTTCCATGCGCGCGGCCGTTACTCAAAACAAATCATTCAGAACCTTCAGAATTTTTTGGGGATTGGCTGCCAGCGCGGTCGGCAGTTCCGCCAGAGTACCCGGGCGGCGTTTCAGGACCGCCAGCACCGCATCGCGGCTGATCTGCCCGGGCAGCGGCGCCGCGCTGAACGTCGTGCAGCGCCGCGAACTCCAGCGACGCGCCTACTTCTATGGGCTCGATATCACCTGCCATTTCCGCCGCCAGAGTCGCCAGGGCGGACAGCCCAGTGCAGTGTGCCGGACAAACCCGCCCGATACCCAAAGCGGCGAACTCACGGGCCGTACGCCTCACCCGCTCCACGGGCGCACCCTGCAAGTGCATTCCGCCCAGGATGCCCGCCAATCGCAGGCCGGGGTGCAGGGCGCCGATGTAGTGCAGCGTGTTAATGATGCCGGAATGGGCGCAGCCCAGCACGACGACGGCCCCGTCCGCCGTGCGCACAACCAGGGCCTGATCATCGCTTAACGGATCGCGTCGCAGGCCGGCCGCATCCAGAAAGAAGCTGGTTTCGCCGGGCTCGAAGTCAGTGGCGCCGGGCACTTCGCCGGTCAGCCATGCATCGGGCGCAATCCGGGTCGGTGTGCGCGTGGCAACCAGCCGCCCTGCCAGCCGCGTGTGCAATTCCGCGAACGACATCGGCGCGCCGATCCCGCGGATTCGGCCGTCCGGGGCGCGCTTGTATTTCGGCTCCAAAGCGGCCGGATGAGCGAACACGCGCGCAGCGGGACAGGCCTCCAACGCGGGTGCCAGACCGCCGGTGTGATCGTAGTGACCGTGGCTCAGCAGGATGGCGTCCGCCCGCTCGAGCGCTATGCCCAGCTCCCGCGCGTTGTGCAGCAGCGCCAGTCCCTGCCCCGTATCGAACAACAGGCGACCGGTGGGCGTTTCGACCCAGCAGGCCCAGCCGTGTTCGGCGAGCAGGCCTCGGCGCCGCACGTAGTTGTCGACCAGAACGGTGATACGCACAGTACTCATGGACCGCTCACCAACCGCGTACCATCACGGCCGCCGGGTGCTCAAGCAGCCTTCTGAGCGGCTGCCATCAACGCCTCCAATTCTTGGCCAACCTCCGCGTCGAAGCCGGAAAAGGCGTGTCCTTGAAAGAAGATAATTGGCAAATACTCGAAATTGCCGGATACGCCCTCGCTTGCGTTGTACCGTGATTCGAACCGCCGCAGCAGCGCCCTTTCGCCCGCCTGGTAAGTCAGATGCTCTTCGACCACTAGCGCAGGATGTTCGCTCGCGATATCTGCCAGCCAGTTCAGGGCCGCCAGACACATCGAGCCGCTGTTGTTGTGGAAGATGACGATAGCCTCCGGATTTGGAGCGTCAGGTATACCACTCGCCGGACATCCAGCGAGCGACAGGGCGACGAAGAAGACGACAGCCAGCAGAGTTCTCACGGCTCACCACACGGATTGTATATCTGATCCACCTCTGCCAATTCGCCGAACGCTACTCACGGCGTCGGCGTGCAGCCCTTATCCATAAACTTTCCGATCGCCGTGGCGCGCAACTTCCCGGCCTGTCTCAGTTCGGCGTTCAGTACAAATAGGGGCGGCGAAGACCGCTCCAACCACGCTCTTAAATGCAACAATGTACCACTTTGCACCGGATGCCGAAAACGCACGCACAGCTCGGCCGTCAGCCCGCACCGCCCGTGTGCAAACAGGCAGTTGGTCATCGCGGCGTCCAGCAGCGTGGCGACGACGCCGCCGTGCAGGATGCCGGCGTAGCCTTCATAAAGGCCGCTCGGCTCTAGAGCGGCCTCGACTACCCCGTCCTCACAGACCGTAACGCGCAGGCGCGCGTCCTGTCCGTTAGCCTGGCCGCATACGACGCACCGGCTGTGGACTCGACCACGAGTTCGCTCCAGCAGGCATTGGCGGTTCTCAGTGGTCACAAGGATTGGCTCCGGTCTGTAAGCTGCCGGCGAGGTAATTCGCCACGACGGTGTCGACGGGATCCGGCGGCGCTCCGATGACGACCTGAATGGCGCTCTCGGCGAAGAGCTGCCGCGCCCGTTGTCCCATTCCCCCGGTGATGATGACGTTCGCGCCCAACTCGTGCAGCCAGGCCGGCAACACGCCCGGCTCGTGCGGCGGAGGTACATGCATGGTCTTGCTGCGCGTACTCCTCGTGTCTGGGTCGACATCGTAGACAGCGAACTCGGCGCAGTGACCGAAATGTGTGCAAAGGCGTCCGTTTTCGACGGGGACAGCAATCTTCATGCGGTTGTCCTCCAAGTTATTTTTGCGGCCCGGCGACCGGCAACCGGACCTTCGCCGTATCCGCGACTGACGTCGCGGGCGATTTCAGCAAAAGCTGCACAACAGAAGAAAAGGCGTTGGCCGCGGGGCTCTGACCGGTCCCCATGACGACCGGCTGCCCCGCATCTCCGCCGACGACGACGCACGGATCGATCGGAATGGCCCCCAAAAACGCGACGCCCATCTCGGCGGCCAGTCTTCGCCCGCCCTCCTTCTTGAACAAATCGATCACCTGGCCGCAGCCTGGGCAGGCGAAGCCGCTCATGTTCTCAATAATGCCGGCCACCGGGAGGTTCAACATGCGGCAGAAGCTGACGCAGCGCCGCACGTCGGCGACCGCGAGATCCTGAGGTGTCGTGACGATCAGCGCCTGGACATTGTCACAGCCCCCGTCGCAGCTCTTCGGCCCGGCAAGCAACTCGGCAATCGCCAGCGGCTCGTCTCCCGTGCCCGGCGGCGAATCGACCACCAAATAGTCCAATTCGCCCCAGGCGACGTCCTTTAGAAGCTGCCGGATCGCACCAAACTTGCGAGGTCCACGCCAGATTACGGGTGTGGCCGCGTCGCACAGCAGGAGACCGATTGACATGACGCCGAGACAATGGTTGACGCGCACGGGACGCAGCTCACCGCCGACCATTTCCGGCTGCTGTTGATCGACCCCCAGTAATTTCGGAATGCTCGGGCCGTGGATATCGACGTCCAGCAGCCCCACTCTCTTACCGGCGCGCGCCAGCCCAACCGCCAGATTAGCTGCCACGGTGCTCTTGCCCACTCCGCCTTTGCCCGACAGCACCAACAACTTCCGGCCCATCTGCCGAATGCGGTGATGCAGCAACGCGTCCTCAATTTCCTTTTCGGGGTCGCTCGCGGCCGCGGGTCCGGCCGAGCAAAGATCACTCATGAAGCACTCCCATCAGTGTTAGAAGCAACACCCTTAATGAGGGCCGCGGCCGAAACCGCCGACGTGCCCGGCCGCGAGGGGGAGATCCATTGGGCCGCGCCGAAGGCGTCCCAGACGGCGCGCACTTCGCTCGCCACGCCGTCAGCGGCAAATTCAACTATGGTACGTCCCGCGATCTGGGCCGCGGTCACGGACTGGTCGTAGCGCACGCGACCGGCGATCTGGATACCGCACACGCGCGCGGCCGCTTCGATCTGCTCGGTCATCGCGGGGTTGAGATCCCATTTATTGACGCAAACCCACGCGGGTACGCCGAAGTGGCGCGCCACGCCTGCGACGCGCTCCAGGTCGTGGCGCCCGCTCACGGTTGGCTCGGTCACGATCAGCGCGGCGGTAGCGCCGGTCAGTGATGCGATAACCGGACAGCCGATGCCCGGGGCGCCGTCGATGATGAGCACTTCGCGCTTCGTCGCTTGGGCGAGTTCGCGCGCCTGGGCGCGCACGAGGCTCACGAGTTTTCCGGAATTCTCGGCGGCCGGCGCGAGCCGCGCATGTACGAGCGGGCCGCAGCGTGTCCGCGACACAAACCACTCGCCGCAGGAGCACTCCGGAAAGTCGATTGCGCCGGCGGGACAAATGTGGACGCAGACTCCGCAGCCCTCGCAGGCCAGTGGATCGATCGAAAAACGCGTAGCTTGCGGGTCGCCGCAGGCGGCGCTCATCTCGTGCACAAGGAAATTGTTCCGAACCGAGCAGGCGCGCTCGCAGAAGTCGCAGTCCTGGCAGAAGATCGCATCGCTCGAAACCGATGTCTCGCAGGTCTGCACAACCGCGCCGAAGCGGCATTTTTCAAGGCACGCCCCGCAACGCACGCAATCCGCCGGGCGAATAACGGCCGTGCGCCCGCTGCGAAACTCTTCGCGCCGCTCGATCTCAGGCGGCAACACCAGCGACAAATCCGCCGCATCCACGTCACAATCGGCCAGCACGGCGTTGCCGGCTAGCACGGCGAACGACGCCGACAAGCTGGTCTTGCCGGTCCCGCCCTTACCGCTGATTACCACGAGCTCTCTCATACGGCATCATTCTTCTTGGATAATGCGGTTACCAAACCCTCAGCCCCGCGCCACAGACCCTCCAACGCGCCGCGCAGTTCCGGCCGCGCATTAACGGCCAATTCGCCGCGCGAGTACGTCTCGGCGATCGCGCGGTCATTCGGAATGGTCAGCAACACGGGAATCTGCTGCGCCGCGCAGTACGCAGTAACGCGGTCATCGCCGACATCTGCCCGGTTGACGATTACCCCCATTGCCAGGCCGAGCCGGCGAACCGTGTCGACCGCCAGCTCCAGGTCATTCAGGCCGAAGGGCGTCGGTTCAGTCACCAGCAACACCAGATCGACACCGCGCACCGCCGCCACCACAGGGCAGGTTGTGCCCGGCGGAGCGTCGATGATCTGGTGCTCCACCTCCGGAGCGCACCCACGCACGGCCCGAATGACCGGCGGGCTTTTGGCCTCGCCCACGTTCAGCAAACCATGCACGAATGCAACACCTTGGGCATGCCCCGTTTCAACCACACCAACCACGCGCGGCTGCTCGACGATCGCCTGTTTGGGGCAGACCAGGGCACATCCACCGCAACTATGGCATAGCTCGGCAAAAACTAGGGGCTGGCCCCGCAAGCATACCACTGCGCTATATTGGCAGACCCGCGCGCAGGCGCCGCAGCCATCGCACGCGCCGAAAACAATTCTCGGCACAAGCTGCGTGACGGGTTCGCGGCGCTGAATACGGGGTTTGAGAAACAGATGGCCGTTGGGCTCCTCGACGTCACAGTCGATGTATGCGACGCTGCAGCCAAGCTGCGCGGACACGACTGCCAGGTTGGTGGCCAACGTGGTTTTGCCGGTTCCGCCCTTGCCGCTTGCGACTGCGAGTTTCACGGTGTAACTAAGCTCCTCAGGCTTTCGGCGCCAGAACCGGCCGGCCGGTCATATCCGCCGGAATCGGCAGGTTGAATTCGTTTAGTATCGTCGGGGCCAGGTCCAGCAGGGTCGGCTGGGCGTGTGCGATCGGCCGATTTGCAAAGAGAATACCCGGCAGCTCCTGCGTGGCCATGCAGTGATCCGCGCTCCAGGCCACGTCATTGTCGCAAAACAGCCGTTCGCCCAAGCCGCCCAGTGCCGTCGCCCACGACGACCGATACCCGCGGCGATAGCCGACAATCAGATCTGGCGCGTTCTTGCATCCTGGTCCGCGGTAGACCTCGTCGGCCACATAGACGTCCGTAATAGCGGGTTCGCCGTTCTCAGGGTCGCGCGCCGCCAGCAGCTTCTGCTTCAGTTCACGCAGAAGCGCATTGCGCTCGTCACCCTTGACGATGCCGAATTCCTCGCGTCCGCTCAGATTTATGTACAGTGCATTAAGCCCAATTCCGTATGCTCGTGTCTGTCCCCAGTCCACCGCCGTCGCGCCTGGCACGGCCAGCAGGCTGTCAGCATTGGCGGGGCCGAGATAGCCGTTTTCCCGCAGCCAAACGTTCAGGTCGAACTGCCGGCCGAAGTTGCAGAAGCCGTGATCGGACATGACCAGCAGCGTGGCCCGCGGGCCGATGCGCGCGGCCACCTGCCCGACGATATCATCCATGCGTTCGTAAAGCCGGGCGATCAGGTCGTAACCATGCCGCGCTTCATCGGGCGAGCGCGTCGGGTGTTTATGGAGGGGTTCCCACCAGAACATGTGCGACTGTAGGTCCGTGCTCGAGAAGTAGAAGAACAGTAGCCCGTCGTCGTAATGGCGTAACGCGAACTCGAGCAACTCCAGCCGTTCCTCCAAAACAAAATCGGCCTGAGTCTTGAATTCGTCGCTGGTGAAGACGCCATTCGAAAACGCCTTGTGATCTTCCTGAAAGCCCAACGTGCCGAAGAGGTCGAGTTCCTGGGCGATCCGCTGCGAAAAGTCCGCCGGGGTCGTGATGCGCTGTTCGCCGGGGTTTGAAGGATCAATGTGCAGAGCCGAAACGTACAGCCGAAAAGTGGGATGCACCTGCTGCAGGTAAAACCGGCAGATGCCGGCGGCTTCGGCGTCCGGCAAGAAGCCCGGCGTCGAGATAGGAAAGCTGACGCGCTGCCAGTCGCTCCACTCGCCGACATTCAGCATGAACGAAGCATTCGGCAGATCGATGCGGGCCACGTTGTTGGTCGGATCGCGGCGGATGGTGAACGGGACTTCGGTGTCCTTCCGCTTGGCCTCGATCAGCAGCGTGTTCACCGGCCCGGTGAGCACGGCCCGCGCCTCGTGATCTCGGAAAACGAGCGGCTTGCGGATCCCGCCGCCCTCCTGCCGCTCCCGGTAGTACTCGGTCGAAAAGTGCTGATACGTCCCGTAGGTGCCTAGCAAATCGGGCGTCCCCATGCCGCTCAGGCAGAACTGGTGGCCATGCGCCGACTCGCTCGGCGGGTAATTCGAAGGGATGTCGTAAATCCACGCCGGCACGCCCGCCGCATCCAGGTAGTCCCAAAAAGGCACACCCCCACGGCGCAGCACGGTTTGGGCGGCGGTGTCGTTGAACGGCCAGAACGTCAAGGGAATCTGATAATCGCCAACCTGCCAGCCGCCCGAGCCCTCAACCGTCTCAGCCGCCGAGAACATGGGCATGCACTGCCGGGAGGGGTCGCGGTGGATGAAGTCGAAAATCCCATGCACCCCGGGATTGCAACCCGTGATAAAGGACGCCCAGGCCACCGGACTCTGCGGCGGGATGGTGGTGCCCAACCGCCGATAACCGCCGATCTCGCGAAGCCGCTGCAAATTCGGCAAGCGGCCCTCGTTCATCAGTTGCTCGCCCAAGACCGGGTCAAACCCGTCCAGACCCAGCACGACCACGCGCTTGCCGCGCGCCGCCTTGGCGTTACCGAGCTTGGCAAACGCATTCCCGCCGCAGCCCGCCAGAAGCGAAGCGACGGCCGATGTGCTGCTAAGTTGCAGAAATTTCCTGCGGCTGATTCGTCCGGGTTGCAGGGCCATTTTCACCTCGGCTATGCGGCGTTCGGCTAGGCGCCGCCGGCTTTACCGCCACAGTTTCGCCTGCCAAACCCGCCACGTCCAATTCTACCGCCCCCCATGCCGCGTCCCATTCCTCCGCGGCCTCTCCCCATCCCCAGGCCGGGTCCGCCACCGGGCGCTGCTGGGGCATTCGGCAGGGGCGAAGGCGAGCCGGACGGATCTGCCCCAGCCGGGGCGCCCGTGCCGGGGGAAGTCATCCCGCTATGGCTGGCGACATCCGGACCGCCCGCCGTCTGAAGCTGACCCGCCCGGAACTGCTCGACCGCCTGGCGAACCGTCCCGCCGCAACCGACGGTCACGCCAATGCCCGCCGCGGTGAGCGCCTGGTGCGCGTTCGGACCGCAGTGGCCGGTCAGCACATGCATGACGCCTTGATTGGCCACCAGTTGTGCAGCCTGAATGCCGGCACCTTGCCCGAGAGCTTGGCTGGAATTCTCAACCGCTTGGAAGCTCAGCGTGTCACTATCGATGAGCAGGAAGTATGGGCAGCGGCCGAACCGCGGGTCCAGCGGCGAATCCAGGCTCGGGGCCGTGGCCGTAACTGCGATTTTCATGCTTGACCTCTTTCTACTTTCTTGAGTCAGCCGAGCCGAAGCAACGCTACGTGCTCGCCGTATCGGCTTGTGTCGCCTCCAGGGCTGCGATGCGCTGCCGGAGTTGCTCGGCGCTGCTCTCCAGGCATTGCAGGTCGGCCCGCAGGGCAGCGATCTGCTGCTCTCGCGTCGGCGCCGGCGGGTCGGCGGCCCGATAGAACGCTCGACCGCGGCAGCCGCGGCCCCCGCCGCGCTGCCAACCCGTCAGACCGGTAGCGTAGAAGCGGCGCCGCCAGCCGCGGCCGCCACCACTCGCTGGTCCGCTGCGATCCGCGGCCCAGCGCCCGCGGCCGGGAAGGGGGTTCATGTACCCCGGCATTCTGAAACCGGCACAATAGCCGGCACCGCGACCCGTCTTTGCTCCTTGTCCGAGCGGTTCTGTGTGATCTTTACAAGACATTGGTTCCTCCTTTGCATTTCCGTGTGTCTATGCCCCGGTCGCCTTTGGTCCCGTTCCGTCCGCATTTCTGCACCGCGTCCGAGGGCGCCCGGGACCACCCAGGCGGCGGAGCAAACCGGGCCCGCCGCGGCGACATTGCCGCCGGCCGCCACAACAACCGGGCATCAAAAACGCGCCATCGCTCAGCCGCCCCGCGATGAACCCACGCAGCACGTCTTCCAC
>JAGPEO010000126.1 GCA_018056925.1 Phycisphaerae bacterium | reverse complement strand
TCGAACTGGCACCCGCAGTCACACGGCCCATTGCCCTCCCATTCGGCAGGGCAGCCGCCCTCAAACATCGTCGCGGTCCAGCACCGGTCGCAGCCGGGGCAGCGAATGCAATCGGTCTCAGCGCACGTCACGCCCTCGAGGTACGCCCCGCCGAAGTCCCAGCAATCCAGGTAATCCAGCCCGTCGATGCACTGGGTGCCCTGGATTGGCGAACAGCACGCGCCTATCGGAGACGTGTCGCAGTCCGGGTCAACCCACTGGCAGCCGCAATCGCAGCCGTTTCCCGTGCCGTACCAGTCCTCCGGGCAATTGTTCTCGAATTCGGTGTCGAGCCAGCAAAAGTCGCATTCTGGTCCGCACCCCGTTACGGATGCCGGGGCCAGCGATGCCTGGGCTTGGCTCACAGCCGCGCTCCTCTCGGCGGCCGCATTCGTCGCCTCGGATGGCTCTTTATCGGCCATTGCCGCACAGGTTGTGACGAGCGCGGCCAGGCTTACTGCCGCTATCCTGCATGTGAGCATGCCGACTCTCCTCCTGGAGCGCTCAAAGAGCGCTCGTTGGTCACCGCTGAGACAGGCATATACTCGCGCCTTGCAGTACAACCAGACGCGCATTTGCCGGGCGGGTTGACCATGATTTGCCTATAACCCGTATCGTCAGGCACTTGCGTGTCCGCAGAAAGTCTTCATTAGCTCAGCAACCTACGTCCCGATCCTCGACTAACTGAGCCGTTGGTGCCTCTAACGCACGCCTGCACCGGAAGAGAATGCTGACCGCATTCCAGCCGGGCATTGCACGAACTGACGTTACTCCTCGTGTATACCATGGGGACCCTGCCAAGTCAACGATAAACAGTATCGCACGCCGCAGTTACCAGAGCCGCCGCCGGAATAGAGCGACGACTGGGCCTGCCGGCGCCGACGCGCCGGTCCAGAGGCCGGATCTCGAAACACGGCCCCCGCCACAGGAGTCAAAAAGAAAACGGCCGGTTTGAAAAAACCGGCCGCTTCTGGTGTTCATGTTGATGAAGCAGGTGCGGCGAGCACCTTAGCAGGTGCGTCGCGGGCGCACGCTACGCTATTCCTGCCCGACCTCGAAGCGCAGGAAGCGGTTCACCGTCAGGTTCGGTACCGCTTCGCGCAGCACTTGGCCGACGGTCTTCTTGTCGTCCTTCACGAACGGCTGCTCGACCAGCACCATCTCGGCGTACCAGCGGTTGAGCTTGCCCTCGACGATCTTCTCGATGATGTTCGCGGGCTTGCCCTGCGCCTGTTCGGTCGCCAAGCGGCGTTCGGTCTCGACCAGTTCGGCCGGAACCTGTTCGCGCCGGGCACAGACGGGGCGCATGGCGGCGATCTGCATGCAGACGTCGGACTTCAGTGCGTCCGGGGCTTCGGCGCTCATCTCCACCAGCACGCCCACCTGGGCGTTGTGGTGCAGGTAGTGCCCGATGTGTCCGGTCAGCGTGCCGACGTGCGCAATGCGGATGTTCTCGCGGATGCGGTTGATCGCGTCGTGCATGTAGTCCTGCAACTTGCGCCCGGCATCATCCAGCAGCGGCTGATCCAGGACTGACTCCGGCGTGGGGGCGTCAAGCTGCACGGCGTGCCGCGCGATCTGCGCCGCCAGGTCGATAAAGTCCTTCGTGTTCGCCACGGGCGCCGTCTCGCACAGCAGCTCGACGATCGCCGCCCGGCCGCCCTTGGGGTCTACGTGCACGGCGATGCGGCCTTCGGTCGTCTCGCGCGCGGCGCGCTTGGTGACCTGCCCCAGGCCTTTGCGCCGCAGCCATTCAATGGCCTTCTCCTTATCGCCTTGCGACGCGATCAGGGCCTGCTTGCACTCCATCATGGGCAAGCCGGTCTCGTTGCGTAGCTGCATGACCATCGCGGGGGTAATTTCCACGTGATGCTCCTTAATCGTTATTTCTAAGTGGTCCGCGGAGCCGCCCAGGGCGGGCGCCGCGAAAAATTCGCAAGTTACGTTCAGGCCGGGGCGTTCCCCTGAGCCTGCACACCAAAGTCGTGGGCCGGCTCACCTTCCGGGGCGGCGGGCGACTCCTCTTCGGTAGTCGCTACCGCGGAACCGGCCGGTTCAGGCCCACCGGGACCGCCGCGCCCCATGGGCATCGGCCGGCGTCCGCGGCGCCGCGGGGGCGGCGCGCCGAATTCGGAGCCCTCGGCCTGTTCGGCCTGCGGGCGCGGTTCGGGTCGAGCCTTAAAGCCCTCTTCGACCGCGTCGGCCAGGTAGCGCAGCACCAGCGCGATGGAGCGCATCGAATCATCGTTGCCCGGAATGGGAATATTCGTCATTTCCGGGTCGCTGTCCGTGTCGAGCAGGGCGATCGTGGGGATGCCCAGGGCCTGCGCCTCACGCACCGCGTTGTGTTCCTTGCGAACGTCCACCAGCACAAGCGCACCCGGCAGCCGGTTCATTTTGCGGATGCCGCTCAGGTTGCGCTGAATCTTTTTTAGTTCCCGCGAGAGGGTGGACTTCATCTTTTTCGAATAGTCCGTTTCCCAGACCGGGCTCGCGACCAGCGATTCCAGCTCCTCTAACCGCTGCAACCGCCCACGGATGGTGCGGAAGTTCGTCAACGTGCCGCCTAACCAGCGCTCGCTGACGTAGTGCATGTTGCAGCGCCCGGCTTCCTTTTCGACCACTTCACGCGCCTGGCGCTTGGTGCCGACGAAGAGCACGTCCTCGCCGCCGGCTACCAACTGCGTCAGAAACTTCCTGGCGCGCAGCAAGCCGCGGAGCGTCTCGCGTATATCAATGATGTGAATGCCATTCCGCTTGCCGTAGATGTAGGGCTTCATCTTTGGGTTCCAGCGGCTACACTGGTGCCCGAAGTGAATGCCCGCGTCCAACAGCTCGCGGACCAGAGCCGATGCCAAACGTCACCTCCCAAACAAAAGAACCTGGGCGCGGCCGACACGGGCCGACGCTTGCAGGCGCCAGCGGCGGTGCTCCAACCGCCGGACATTACAGTTTTCACCCGCGGAAGACGTTTCCGCAGAAACGATTATGGTACCTTGCCGGGCGGCAGGGAGTCAAGGCGGATAATGGTCACGCCAGGGCGGTACAGGCCCGAAAACGGGGGTCGGTAAGGCGAGCGTGGCCAGGCTGCCCGGCGGCTACGGCTGCCGTGGGGGTCGGTGACGAGCGCCAAACGCGGGTGCACGACCGCCCCGACGAACGCACGTACAACCCGGCCGCGACCCCCGCTCGCAGGTCAAAACTCGGTTCCGCACTCCGGGCACCTGCGCTCCGGCAACTGCCACAACAGGTAGTCGCACTTCGCGCAGCGCGGCTCCTCGATTTCGATCCGAAACTTCAGCCCGCACGCGCTACACTTGGCCACGCCGGCGTCCACCGTTTGAAGCGCGGTGCAGCGCGGGCAACGCAGCTCGACGCGAGCGGCCGCGCTTTGCAGGTTTTCCACTTTTCCGACCTGCCGCAGCTTCGCCATGATCAGCAGGGCGAACGAACTGCACGCATCCAGCACGCCGACCGCGCCCAGCCAGCGGTACCAGAACTCCTCATCGATCTCCCAGGCGATGCTGGCCGAGGCCATGGCGGCCAGCAGCCAGACGCACCCCAATGCCACCATCAACAGCCAGTCAGCGCCGCGACCGGCGGGCACCCGCACCAGCAGTGCCGTATGTGCCACTGAAAACGCGATGACGCTCGCGATTCCGGTTGCTTTGGCAAACTCTACATTGCGCGAGTCCGTCGCCCAAATACAAGCTAGTACCATGAGGAACGCAGCCGCGCAAACCAGCAATCCGGCCCCCGCCAGAACTCGGCGCGTGCGCCGCTCCCACAAGTCCGCCGATGGAATCGCCAGAATGTAGAACCCGGCCAGGGTCCCAAACGTCAGAATGGCCCGGATGGTCGATTCATCGAACCAACCCGGCCACCAGATGCATGTGATCAGCACGCAGAAACTGACGGCGAAAAGTATCAGTCCGGCCGCGCTCAGCTTCGGCCAGCGCCGGTGTTCGAGCGTACCGGCACAGAACATCGCGGCGCCGCTGTGTACCGCCAGCGCGCCCAGTGTTGTCAGCACTTTCGCTGTGGTCTCGTTAAAAGTTCCCAGCAGCAGCGCGCCGACCGCAACCAGTGCGCAAACCGTCAGTGAGATCACCAGGGTGCGCAGAAAAACGCGTTTGAGCCGCAGATACGCCGACAGACGATCGGGTGCCGCGCCCACGGGTGAAGGTTGAACCGTGACTGCCGCGTTTTCTTCCATAAGCCGGTTCTCCGACTTGGTGGACAGCAGGGCAGGAGGCAGCTTGGGCCCGCACATGCCGCGGTCCGGGCTTTATGTAAGCATCCACTTACGTTATCGTGCGACGCCCGCGCGGAGTCAAGCCGAGTTGGCCGCATGGCAGTGCCAAGCATCAGTGCCAAGGGACGCCGCGCTGGTCAACGCGGTCAGCCGCAGGACTATTCCAACTGTAGGGGCCGCGTGGCGACGGCAGTCTGAGTGTTATTCGAGGATCAACCACCGGTCAGCAGCAGCACGAACGGGTCGATATCGAAGACGTCTACTGAACCGTCGCGATTAATGTCGGCGTTCTCGATAGTGCAACCCGGCAGCGCACCGAGGAAGCCGGCGGGGTCGGTCAGGGCCTGCACGAACGGATCAATGTCGAAAACGTTCACTGAGCCGTCGCAGTTGATGTCGCCCCGCAGCCAGGTCAATTGCAGGTAGAAATGCTCCTCGGCATAGAACAATTCGCCGGTGTCCGCAAACTTGCCGGCGACTGCAAACACCAGGTCGAAGTAGTCAAACGCGCCTTCGCCGTCAGTGCCGATGGTGTACGTGAAGGTCGTCGGCCCCTCGCCCCAGCAATATCCCACTTCCGGCTGAGTGTAGTAAGGCGAATCACCCCACTCGGGCCAATCGCAGTCCGGGCTGAAGAGCAGCGTCGAGCCGGTCTCCACGCCCGAGAAACGCAGTCGCTTGAGTTCGACGGAGTACCGGTCCCCTTCGTTCAGGCCGACCAGTGCGGCCTGCAAAGACTTGCTATTGCCGGGGTAGACCTGGAATACGGGCAACAGGCCGCGATCCGGCGCGCCGGTGACGCTTTCGTCGGGGTCGGCGGTTCCATCTTCGCCCATGATTGCGATGAGGCCTGGCTGCAATACGCCATGGCACGCCAGGCAATTGGAGCCCCAGGCAGGCTCGGCCCAAGCGGGCTGGGTAAGAACGAGAAGGACTGCGGCCGGCAGGAGGAGACTGTACTTCATGCTACGCCTGCTCTTTCCTGTGCTTCTTCCCCGGATTTTACTTCTTCCTGCACTTCGGAGAACACTACAGATTGTGGCGGCGCCTGGCCTCCGTCCTGCCGGCCGTTTTCACCCTTCAATTCCGCCAAGACCAGATTTACAAGCTCGGGCACACACGCGCGAATCGTGGGCGACAGGTCCAGACCGCAGCTCAAGTCCTGCGGTTGAATGCCGAAGATGACCACTTCCTGCGGCGCCTCACCCAGTTGTTGGGCCATGTCCAAGGCTTCCAGCAAGCCCAGATCGTGCAGCGACAGGTTCGGCCGATGCTGCCGCGTCAGGTCCTGCGGAGTCAGCCGGACAATGCTGCCCGGCGCGTGACCGGCATCGAGCGCGTCAATCACGATGACCTTGCGGCGGCCCGCGAGCACGTCGATCAGATTGAAACCGGCCGTGCCGCCGTCGCAGACCTCTACGCCGGCCGGCAAAGCCGCGGCTTGCAATAGCTGCGCGACGCGCGGCCCGATGCCTTCGTCACGCAGCAGGATGTTGCCGATGCCGAGCACCAGTACCGGCGCCCGGCCCTGCTCCGCGTTGTCAGTCATACGTTGCGGCGTCGCAGTCAACACTTCACTCCGGCTTACGACCAAGTCGCCACACGCACGACCGTTCCGGCCTTTTCGCCCGGCCGGAGCAGATGAACCGCGCAGGCCAGGCACGGGTCGAACGAGTGGATGATGCGCAGCACTTCGACCGGCTTGGTGATTTCCGGCACCGGCACGCCGAGCAGCGCCTCCTCCATTGGTCCGCGCTGGTTCTGGTGATCTTTGGGCGCGGCGTTCCAGCTCGTCGGTGTGACGACCTGGTAACGCGAGATCACGTGGTTCGTCACGTCCATCCAGTGGCCTAGTCCGCCGCGCGGGGCCTCCGTCAGGCCGGCCGAGGTAGCGCTGGCGGCAATCTCGCTCGGCGTATACGCCGGTTGTCCAGGTTCGAGCTGATCGAGCCAGCCGTCCATCGCATCGGCGACAAACTTGGTTTCGGCCGCGCGGGCCATGATGCGGTCCATGGCCGAGATGCCGTTGGTATACCGGCCGTTGACCCACATGCGGGCCAGCGGTCCCAGTTCGTATGGCTGGTTAGAATAGCGCGGGGCCTTGAGCCAGGTGTAGGCGCCAGGCTTGTCGGGGTTCGGCTGCGTGACGCCGACGGCGGGGTTCAAGTCGTCGGCGCCGTTGTAGCGACCGTAGGTGATGTCTTCGGTTATCTGGGCAGCGTTGAACGTGCCGGGCACGCCTTTGGTGTAACGGCCGGGTCCGAGCAGTTTGGTGGCGCCGCTGGCGTCCAGATCGAAGACGCCGAAGGCCAGCAAATTGCCGGGGCCGGCACCGAGCGAGTAGTAGCTTGGGAAGGCGGCGGCCAGCGCGGCAGCGTCCGGGAGGTAGACGTCATCGATGAAGGCCCTAATTTCGGCGAGCAGGGCGCGGAAGTCCTGGATTTTCTTGGCGGTCACCTGGTCAGTGCAGCCGCCGACCACAAACGAGCTGACGCACGGCAGTTTTCCGCCGAAGATCGCGCCCATTTGATGCGCTTTGCGGCGAATTGCCAGAGCGGTGCGATAGTGGGCGACCAACGCGGCGGCGGCCGGCCCCGTGAGCATGTCAGCGGTGACGTAGCGCGGCGTCCAAGGCGGCATGTCGAGCACGCCAGTGGTGTCGATGAAGTCCAGCGCGGACAAATGGTAAAAGTGCAGCAGGTGCGAATCGATGAAGTTCGCCCCGAGCACGAGGTTGCGCATTATCCGGCCGTTATCCGGGGGCGTTACGCCGAAGGCCTGGTCGAGCGCCAGACAGGCAGCCAGAGCATGCGGCACGGGGCAGACGCCGCAGATGCGCTGGGTATAAAGGGCAGCATCGCGCGGGTCGCGCCCGGGCAGAATCATTTCGAAGCCGCGAAACATCGTGCCGGCGCTGCGGGCGTCGACGACTTTCTGCTCGCCGCCGACCAGGTCGACCGTTATCTGTACTTCCAGGTGGCCTTCGATGCGGGTGACCGGATCAATAGTAAATGTAGTTGGCATCAGCGGGTCCCTCCGGCTGAGCGGGTTTTCTTGGCATCACTCGCAGGGGCTTGGCCGGTGTGGGCTGGGGCCGGAGTCTCGGCAGGCTCCTCATCGCCCCGTTCGATCAAGCCGCGCGGCGGCGGCAGATATTGATAGAACGGCGACATGCCATCCGGAAAGTTGGGATTGACACAGCCGATGCACGGACTGCCTGCGCCGATGCACCAGTTGACGCCGGACTCGCCCGGACCGCTGCTGTTCCACTTTCGCATGGGGCACTCGGCGTTGGTGTGTTTGCCCTTGCAGCCGAGAAATTCCAGGCAGCCGGGCTCGCCCAGTTGCGAGGCCAATTGGATTTCGCCGCAGTGCTTGTGGCGACGGGGGCAGTCGCTGTGCAAAAGTCGCCCGAAAAACTCGAGCGGGCGGCGGTGCGCATCGAGCGGCGGCACGCGGCCGGTCGTGAGCAGACGCGTCACGGTCGACACCAGCCAATCCGGGTGCATCGGGCAACCGGGCAGGTTTATCAGCCGTGAATCGGCGCCGATGACATCGCCGACGCCTTGGGCGCCGGTGGGGTTGGGAGCTCCTTTGGTGACGCCACCATAGCAGGCACAGGCGCCGATGGCGATGATGTATGCGGCGTTGGCAGCGAAGCTGATAACGCCGTCCAGCATGGTCATTTCCGGCCAGAGGTAGGAATAGCGCCCGCCGGCGGCCGTGGGGATCGAGCCTTCGACAATCAAAATGTAGCCGGGCTCAGGGAGAACGCCGGTCGCGGCGGAGACGGCCAGCTCACCGGTAGCGGCCATCAGATTGTTCTGAAAGCGCACGTCCAGCGTATTCAGGAGCAGATCGTCGACGCCGGCGAAGTGGATGCTATTGAGGAACGAAACCGCGCAGCCGTCGCAGCCGGCCCCTTGCAGCCAGACGACCCGCGGGCCGCCTGGGGCGCGTAGGACCTTCTGAAGCTTGGCGAAAGCGACGGTTGAGAGATGCCCGGCCGCGGTGGCGGCGGCGGCGAGCTTCAGGAAATCGCGGCGAGTAATTGTCATCAAGGCACCTCCGCCTTCTTCGGTTGGGGCACGTGCACGCCAAACGGCCAGAGCAGGTCATCGCGGCCGGCAGCCCTTAGCGCGGGCCAGGGTTCGATGCCGAGGTAAGCCTCGGCCTCGGCCAGCAGGGCGCGGATGTAAGCCGGGTTATGCGACCCGAACGAGCGGTCCGCAATGACCAACTGGTTGTTGTAGTAACTTATGATCCAGGCGATCACCTCGTCGGGCGGCAGCCAAGTCGGATCGACGTACAGCGGGTCGAAGGGGTCGAAATGCCGGGCGATCAGGCTGGAGCGGGTGCTCACCTCGTAGTGCAGCTCGTCCACTAGCTGCCGCGCAACCTCCTCGGAATGACACGGCATGCAGGCCCGCACGTTCGAGGTGAAGAGGTGGCCGCTGTCGGCCTCGTGTTCCGGCGTGCGCGGCTCAGTGTGCATGTGGCACACCACGCACTCGTCCGCGATGCCCCACCAGTGCATGCTGTACGGTCCTTCCATCGGCGTTTCGTCCAGATAGAAGCCGAGTTGGCCGTGCAGTATCTGAGCCTGCGGCTGAGCCGGTAGATCCCAGTATCCGCTCTCACCCTCCATGTGATGGCAATCAATGCAAATCAGGCTCGGTGGCAGACGAAGCTGGCCCTTGTTCGGGCTGCCGTGCGGATTGTGGCAAGCGATACACTCGATGGAGTACTGGGCCTCGTACAGACCGGGCTTCTCGCCGTCGGGCTTGAGGCGGTAATCGGTCGAGTGGCAGCGCAGGCAATCATCCCAGGCCTGCTCATCCGCTTTCATGTCGGGTAGCGCCCGGGCGTGCTTGGACCGCGACCATTGCTCCAGTTGCGGGTGGCTATTGTCGCCGCATACGCCGTGGCAGGACTGGTGGCATTCGCCGCACAGCGCCGTGCCGTAGCTGACCGTCAGCGGATAGGCGATCGGGTCGAGGTTGTGATTGCTGCCCGGCCCGTGGCAGCTTTCGCACTGCACGCCGGCCAGGTGTGGTGTAGTCTCCATATCCACGAAGCCGCTGCGCTTGCCGTAACCGACGGTGTGGCAGGGCAGGCAGATCAGGATGTCCGGCGAGTCCGCGACCGTCGCATATGCAGTCCGATGGATGGTGTGTATCCACAGGTCGGCCTGCTCGGCGTGGCAGCCGATGCAGCTCTGATAGCCGGCGAACATATCCGGGCTCGGCAGGGAGCCGGAGAAGTTGCGGGCGAAGATGGCCTGATCGCTGAGGTCGACGTCGCCGTCGCCATCCAGGTCGGCTCTGGCGAAGTCTTCGGGAGTGCAGCCGTCCGGGGCGATCGTCACGCCTGGGCCGCCGATGCACGGGCCGAAAAGAGCCAAATCGTCAGCGTCCACGTCGCAATCAATATCCATGCTGCCGCGCAAACGCCCAAACTGATCAACACCGGCCGGCGCGGGCACTTCCGGGCAGGAATCGCACGGATCGCCCACGCCGTCGCCATCGGTGTCGTATTGATTGAGAGAATGCAGAACCGGGCAGTTATCGCAGGCGCTGCCGATTCCGTCCTCGTCAGGATCGTCCTGTGCGGGATCAGGCTGGTTCAGGCACTTGTCGCAGATGTCGCCCACGCCATCGCCGTCGCTGTCAGTCTGGTCGGGGTTGTAACGCCTCGGGCAGTTGTCGGCGGTATCAGCGACGCCGTCGCCATCCCAATCGCCCGGGTACGAGACCAGCGGCCACTGGCGGGTGGCGGATTGCCAGACCACCGCGGGAGCGGTGTCCAGCGGGAGTTGGGCCCAGGCGATCAGTTTGATGTCTTCCCGGTTGGCCCAGCTCTCGGCGTCAAAGGTGAAGGTCGCCTGTAGCGTTTGAGTCTCACCAGGATTGAGCGAGACGTCCACGGTCGGGGCGGCCTGCTTGAAGCCGTT
>JAGPEO010000125.1:7936-10327 GCA_018056925.1 Phycisphaerae bacterium | reverse complement strand
TCGTTCTTGCGCCGCACCGCCGACACGCCCGCGGCCGAGTTGCTGCGCGACCCGCAGGAAACCGGCCGCCGCACGCCGGCATTTAAGAAGCCCACGATCGTCCGCTACGAGTTCGAGGAACCGCTAATGAATTCCTTTGAGAACGTACCGAATACCGACTTTTCGCGCGAGCCGAACCGGCGGCAGATGACCGCGGCCTTGGGGCAGGTTCGCGCTGCGCTGGGGCGCGAGATTCCGCTGTTGATAAACGGCGAGCGCGTCACGACCGGACAATGGAAGGAATCGCTTAATCCGTCGCGGCCGAAGGAAGTGATCGCGCGCGTGGCCCAGGCCGACGCGGCGGCGGTGGATCGCGCGGTCAAAGCCGCGGCGGAGGCGTTTACGAGCTGGCGCCGCGTGCCGCCTGACGAGCGGGCACAGGCGCTTTTCCGGTTGGCCGGCGTGATGGAAAAGCGCCGCTTTGAACTGGCGGCGTGGCAGGCGCTCGAATGCGGCAAGCCCTGGCGCGAGGCCGACGCCGATGTCTCGGAAGCCATTGATTACTGCAATTACTATGGCAAGGAAATGGTGCGCCTGGCGGCCCGTCCGCGCAGCCGCGCTATTCCCGGCGAGCAGAACGAGTATTTCTACGCGCCGCGCGGCGTGGTGGCGGTGATTAGTCCGTGGAATTTTCCGCTGGCCATCCCGGCCGGGCTGATCGCGGCCTCGGTCGTGACGGGTAATACGGTGGTATTCAAGCCGGCCGGTCCGGCGGAAGTGGTCGGCGCGAAGCTGGCGGAAATGTGCGGCGAGGCCGGTATACCGGGCGGGGTGGTCAACTTCCTGGCCGGTCCGGGCAACGTGGTGGGTGAACTGCTGGTGAAGCATCCGCAAGTGATGACGGTCGCATTCACCGGCTCGCGCGAGGTGGGGCTGCGCATATACCGGCTGATTGCGGAAGCGCCTGCGGCGCGGCCGGCGTTGAAGCGCTTCATTCCGGAAATGGGCGGCAAGAACGCGATCATTATTGATTCCGACGCCGACCTGGATGAATCCATCAAGGCGGTCATGCACGGCGCCTTTGGCTACGCGGGCCAGAAGTGCTCGGCCTGTTCGCGGGTGATCGTGCTGGATGCAGCGCATGATCGGTTCATGGAACGCTTGATCGAAAGCGTGCGCTCGGCCGGCGTCGGTCCGGCGGATAACCCGGCCACGTCGATTCCACCGGTGATCGATCGCAAGGCATTCGATTCAATCCGCGGCTACATAGAGCAAGGTAAGAAGGAAGCCCGCTGTGTACTCGAAGTGGATGCGAGCGGGCCGACGAAGGAACACGGGGGCTATTACATCGGGCCGGTGATTTTCGACGATGTTCCGCCGCAGTCCCGTATCGCCCAGGAGGAAATCTTCGGGCCGGTGCTGGCGGTGATTCGCGCGCACTCGATCGAAGAGGCCATTGAAATTTTCAATGGAACCGACTACGCCCTGACCGGCGGCATTTTCTCCCGCAGCCCGGGCAATATTGAGAAGGCCCGCGCCGAATGCGAGTGCGGCAATTTCTACATCAATCGCAAGGTAACCGGCTCGCGCCCGGATTTGCAGCCGTTCGGCGGCCTTAAGATGTCCGGCTTTGGGGCACGCGTGGGCGGTCCGGATTACCTGGTGCAGTTCTGCGATCCGCGCACGGTGACTGAAAACACGCTGCGTCGCGGTTTTGCGCCGAGCAAGGAGGTTGT
Organism: Phycisphaerae bacterium; assembly: GCA_018056925.1. Taxonomy (GTDB): domain Bacteria; phylum Planctomycetota; class Phycisphaerae; order UBA1845; family Fen-1342; genus JAAYXS01. Next base: position 8,612 of record JAGPEO010000125.1, on the reverse strand, counting down.
GGAAACGCTGGGATAGCGCGGATCAGGGGGGTGCAGCAAGGGAGGGAGCTGAGGGTCCGCGATAAGGGCTGGTGCCTCGGCACAGTCAAGCGCCGGCGAGGCGGCTGCTGTTGACGCAGAATGATGTGCGCGTCGGTTCGATGGGCTGCTTGCGCCGGGTTCCTGTCGTCCTCACCTGGCCACGCCCGCTTCCGTTCTTCGACTCCCCGCGCAGGATGAGGCATAATGGGGGAATTCCGGCTCGGCATGAGCCGGCTCTGCTCGGAGAGAACGCTTGACCGAACCTCTGGACACTTCGACTGTCGATACCTGGGCCATCGTCGAAACCGATTTTGATGTACGCAACAACCGCCACTATGAGGCCCTCATGGCTATCGGCAGCGGCCCGCTACAGCAGCGTGCCTCGCTTGAGGGCGGTTTGAGCGATGACCCGCAGGATCGTGAGTACCTGCACCTCCCTCAAGGCGCGGGACCACCGGCGGGGCGCCGGCCCCACAACTCCACGAGTTCCAAGAGCCGGTTCGGTACGTTCCTGCCCGGCGTAACCGGGCCGCACCCGACTTGCGGCGACGAAATGATCAACCTGCCGGCGATTCACGGCCTAACCCTCTATGCCGGCCACGAACGCCTCGACATGGAGCGCAGCCGCATCGAGGGCTACCGCCGCCGGCTCGAC
>JAGPEO010000125.1:0-7836 GCA_018056925.1 Phycisphaerae bacterium | reverse complement strand
TGTTGCGGGCGCTTCACCTGGGATACCGACGTCTTCATGCTGCCCGCTTTCCTGTACAGCCGCCCGGAGGTCGGCCGGACGCTGGCCGGTTTTCGTCTCAGGTCGCTCCCGGGGGCACGCGTGAACGCGCGGCGTTACGGTTACTCCGGCGCGCGCTATGCGTGGGAAAGCGACCCGCAGGGGCAGGAGCAATGCCCGGCCTGGCAGCACGCTGACCACGACGTGCATGTCAGTGCGGATGTGGCCTACGGACTCTGGCACGCCTACCTGGCCAACACCAGCGACGTGAAGTTTCTGGCCGGCGTGGCCGAGGCGCTGACCGAAATTGCGCGCTTCTGGCTACAGCGCGTCACTTACAACGCGGCTCGCGGAGAGTATGAACTGTTGATGGTCACCGGCCCGGACCAGTACACGCCCTTCAGCCGCAATAACGCCTACACAAACCGGCTCGTGGCGTGCGCTTTGAACCTGGCGGTGACCGCATGGCGAGAGCTGGAGTCACGCGATCGGGCGGCCGCGGTTGAGCTGAGCGCGCGGCTGGCACTGCAAGCTTCGGAACTGGAGCAGTTCACGGAGACGGCCGGCAAACTGCGGTTCCCGTACGATGAAGCTCGCAAGCTGGTCGTGCAATGCGATGGTTTTTTCGAGCAGGAGCCCTTTGAGCTGGACCGGCACTGGACCGACCGCGCGCGTCCGCTGGCCGCCAGTGTGCCCCAGGAACGCCTTTTCCGCAGCCAGGTGATCAAGCAAGCGGACGCGCTCCAGCTCATTGCGGTGTTCCCGCAAGAATTCGCCGTCGAGCAGATGCAGGCCGCCTTCGATACTTACGCGCCGCTGACAGCGCATGATTCCAGCGTCAGCCGGGGCATGTTTGCGCTCGTGGCTGCGTGGCTGGGTCGCACGGACGAGGCCCTGCGTTTGTGGGGCGAATCTGCATCCCGGAACCTCGATCCACCGGGCGCAGCGGAAGGCGTCGCGGCCGCGGCGGCGGGGCTCAACTGGCAGGTCGTCGTTTTCGGTTTTGCGGGCCTTCGCACCCTGATGCAATCACAAGTGTTGTGGATCGATCCGCACTTGCCCCGGAACTGGACCGCTCTGCGCTTCCCGTTCGTGTGGCGCGGTCAACCACTCTTCATAACTATCGAGCAGGGCCGGATCAGCGTCGAGCACCGCGGTGACCGGCCTGTTGATGCTCAGATTCTCGGCCGTCCGGTGCGGCTTGAGCCTGATCGGCGGGCCGATTTCTGAAGTGTCTGGGAGCTGTGGAAAAGGGGGCGCTGAATTCCAACATAACCCTCCTACACTATTTTAAGAGACACAGCGTCATTTTGTTTTGCACAGAGGTTCGCGAGCGGACGATGCAAAATGTTCGGCTCCGCAGGAGCCTCATTGATTACGGCCTTGCGGTAGGCGCGACGCTGCTGGCGTGTGCCGCGCATCTCGTGATGGGGCGGTTCGCGGGCGAACTGCCGCCATACATCTTCTTTTATCCTGCCCTGATGATCGCAGCTTTGCTGGGCGGGTTGGGACCGGGATTGCTGGCTACCGGGCTTGCGGCCCTGCTGGCCGGTTGGCTGATACTGCCGCTTGAGCATGATCGCACGCTGCACGCAGACGTCAACCTGGCTCTATTTTTCGGCATGGGCGTGTTCGTCAGCGTCGTCGCCGGGCTGTACCGCCGCGCGCGCGACCGGGCGGTGCGGGCGGAGAGGGAACTGAGCGTGCAGGCGGATTTGGCCCGAGCGGCGGAGGAAGTGCGCGCCTCGCAGCACATGCTGCGCGAGGTTCTGGACGCGGTCCCGGTGCGCGTCTTCTGGAAGGACCTGAACTGCATCTATTTGGGTTGTAATCTTCATTTCGCGCGCGACGCGGGCTTTGATTCCTCCGAGCAGGTCATCGGTAAGAGGGATTGCGACCTGCAGCGGCGCTGGCAGCCTGAGATATGCCGGGTGGATGACGAGTTGGTAATGCAGACTGGCCAGGCCATTCTGAATTACGAACGTCCGGTCACGGGGCCTGACGGGTGCCGGCGGTGGCTGCGGACCAGCAAGGTGCCTTTGCGCGCTCCGGACGGGAAAGTGATCGGCGTGCTGGGCACGTACGAGGACGTCACGGCGCGCAAGGAAGCCGGAGAGGCCCTAGCGGCCAGCGAGCAGCGCCTGCGTCTGGCGACTCAATCCGGGCAGATCGGCGTGCAGGAGATTGACCTGGCGACGGGCGTGGCATGCCTGGACGAGTTGACGGCGCGCATACTGGGCATCGAGCCCGGGGAACGACTGACGATCGATCGCTTCGTGCGGGAATTCATGCACCCCGAGGACGCCGCTAACCTCTATCCGCAATTCTTGAAGTGGCTTGAGTCAAACGAAGACCACTGGGGGGCCGAGTATCGCATCGTGCGGCCGGACGGCGAGGAAAGGTGGATTCAGGACGATTACCTGGCGATCAGAGATGAGTCGGGCAAGCCTGTGCGCGCGGTGGGAGCGAGCAGCGATATTACGCGGCACAAGCGCGCCGAGCAGGCACTGCGTCAGTCGCAGGAGATGTTGCGCCTGGTGCTGGACACGGTTCCGGTACGCGTATTCTGGAAAGACGTGAACGGTGTTTTTCTTGGCTGTAACCAGCACTTCGCGCGCGACGCAGGGCTGGAGTCGCCGGACCAGATCATTGGCCGGGATGACTACGCCATGGGCTGGCGCGACCAGGCGCGTCTATACCGTGCAGACGACCAAGCCGTCATGGAGTCGGGGCAGGCCAAGCTGGGGTATGAAGAGCCGCAGACCGCGCCAGACGGCCAGTTGCTGTGGTTGCGGACCAGCAAAATTCCTCTGCGAGGTCCGGACGGCAAGGTCTTTGGCGTGCTGGGCACCTACGAAGACATTACCGATCGCAAGCGGGCCGAGCTGACCCTGCGCGAGAGTGAAGAACGATTCAAAGCTTTGGCGGCTGCCACCTTTGAAGGCATTGCCATCGAGGAAGGCGGGCGGCTCGTCGACGCCAACGAGCAGTTCCTGAACATGCTCGGCTACAGCCGCGATGAGCTGATTGGGATGGAAGTGGAGGCTCTAGTTCCGCCGGAAGATCGTGAGCTCGTTCGGCGAACGGTCGTTGCTGCCCGCCAGGCGCAGATTGAGCACACGCTGCTGCGGAAGAGCGGGAGCCGAGTTACCGCGGAGGTCCGCGTCACACCCGTTACGTACCAGAACCGGGTAGTGCGTTTCGCGGCCGTCCGCGATATCACCGAACAAAGGCGCGCCGAGAAGGCGTTGGCTGCCGCCAAGCAAGGCGCGGAGCGGGCCATGGCCATCGCCGAGGCGGCCAGCCACGCCAAGGATCAGTTTCTGGCGGTGCTCAGCCACGAGCTGCGCACGCCGCTGACCCCGGTCCTGGGTGCGGTATCCATGTTGGTAAGGGACGACCGGCTCGGCGCGGAGCTGCGCGACAAGCTCGAGCTCGTCCTGCGCAACGTCAAGCTGGAGGCCCGGCTAATCGATGACCTGCTGGACGTCACGCGCATTGCCCGTGGCAAGCTGGAAATGCATCGCCATCCCGTGCAGTTGGGTGACGTTATCCGCCAGGCAGTGGAGGTGTGCATGCCCGAAATCCAGAGCCGGCGGCTGGAACTCTGTATGGACCTGGGCGAGGCCGGCATCTGCACGATTGACGCCGACGCGACGCGTCTGCAGCAGGTATTCTGGAACTTGCTGAGTAACGCCATCAAATTCACGCCCACCGGCGGTCGCATAGGTATCCGCTGCCGCCGTGCGGACGGCCGGCTCATAACCGAGGTCAGCGACAGCGGCATAGGGATTGAACCGGACGTGCTGCCGCGCCTGTTCACTGCCTTCGAGCAGGCCGAACGGGACTCTGCACGCCAGTTCGGCGGACTGGGCTTGGGCCTGGCGATCAGCAAGGCGTTGGTGGAAATGCACGGCGGGACGATCGCGGCCGGCAGCCCGGGAAGGGGCCGGGGCGCGACGTTCAGCGTTACATTGCCGGTCGGGGCTGACACCGTGGGCGGAGCCCAGGCCGCTCGACCCGCGCGTCCCTCCGCGAAAGAGAAGCGCGGCCTGCAAATTCTGCTGGTAGAGGACCACGCCGATACGGCGCGCATCATTTCGCAGCTTTTGAGAGCTGCCGGTCATTGCGTAACCACCGTGGGCACCGTGTCGGCGGCGCTGCACGAGGCCGGCAAAGGGGAGTTTGACCTGCTGATCAGCGATCTGGGTCTGCCCGACGGCAGCGGCGTCGAACTGCTGCAAAATGTACGAGCCGGCGGCAATGACCTGCCGGCAATCGCGCTGACCGGCTATGGCCAGGACGAGGACATTCGGCGTACGCGTGAGGCCGGTTTCCGCACCCACCTGACCAAGCCGATCGATTTCGATCAACTCCAACGCGCGGTCACCGAAACGGCCGTTGCGGCCGGGTAGGTCTGGCGGGTCTGCGGAATTAATGCGTGACGCAGATTACGCGCCTATCATCTGGACCGAGATGCGAGTTTTTTCCATGAGGTGAGGAGTTGCCTCCGAGCAGGCGTTTGGGCAGGCTGGTGGGCGTCGTCCTTTCGAGCCATTGTTTGTTTGTAGGTTGAGCCGTGGCGCGCGTATGTCAGGTTTGAGAGGTGGTCGAAAGGCGGCAACATGGCTCGGCCCTTCGTGGGGCTATGCCCTGGCCTTGGCCGCCACCGTGGCCGCCTTCCTGCTACGGTGGGGGCTGCCGGGTGTGCTGGCCAAAACCCCGTACTTGGCGTTCTACCCGGCCGTCGTGGTTTCGGCGGGGCTTGGCGGGTTAGGTCCGGGGATTGTCGCCACGGTCGTGTCGGCTGTATGCGTTGATCTGTTTTTCGATCAGTCGCCGGGGTTCGACCTGGGGGACCCCGTCTCGGCGAGTCGAGTGCTCATTTTCGTGCTGGGGGGCGTCGGAACAAGCCTCATCGCGGGGGTGAAATGGTCGATTCAGGAACGTGAGCGGCGGCAGGCGCGGGAACTGGAGGAGCTGGTTGAGCTCACCGATCTCGGCCAAATGTTCATTTGTGACGAGCAAAGTCGCATCACTCGCTGGAGCGCGGGGTGCGCTGAACTTTACGGGTTTACATCGGAGCAGGCGGTTGGGCGCGTCAGTTACGAATTGCTCCGGGCCGAGCTTCCCCAGCCTCTGGCAGAAATCCAAGCTGCATTGTACCGCGACGGCCGCTGGGAGGGTGAGATAATCCACCATCGCAGCGACGGGCGCCCGGTAACGGTGGTCGCCGTCTGGGCGCTGCACCGCGGCGAGGGGCGGGCGGCGCCGGCGATTCTGAAGGTGAACATCGACGTCACCGAACAGAAGCGCATCCAGGCGAGTCTGCGTGAAAATGAGCAGCGCCTGCAGGCTAGCTTCGACAACGCGGCCTTGGGCATTCTGGAGGTGGACGAGCAGGATCGCGTCATCACGGCGAACCGGCGCGTGTGTGAGCTGCTGGGCTACGTCCGCGAGGAGTTGATCGGCCTGAGCGTGCACGAATTGACCGCGCCGGAGGATCGTTCGCTCAGCGATCAACTGAACGCCGAGCTGCACGCCGGGGCCCGCGAGCGGCTGGATTATGACAAGCGCTACCTGCGGCGCGATGGCTCGCGCGTCTGGGTACATGTGACGGTTTCGTCCATCCGCGACGAGCAGGGACGGCACCTGCGGTCCATCGGCACGGTCGAGGACATCAGCCAGCGTAAAGCCGCGGAAGAGGCCTTGCGCGACTCAGAACGAAAATACCGCACGGTCGCCGACCACACTTACCACTGGGAGTTCTGGCTCGCGCCGGACGGACGATTCCTATACAACTCGCCATCGTGCCGGGAAATTACCGGCTACGAACCTGAGGCGTTCGTGGCCGACCCGGACTTGTTGCGCCGGATCATTCATCCGGACGATCGACCCGCCTATCGCGATCACCGCGGCGAGGCGCTCGAAGGCTGCGCCACAGATGAAGTCGAATTCCGGATTGTTCGCCGCGACGGAGCGGTGCGCTGGGTCGGTCACGCCTGTCAGCCGGTGTACGACGTGGACGGCAAATATCTGGGCATCCGCGGCAGCAATCGCGATATCACTGAGAAGAAACGGGTCGAGCAGGAGTTGGCTGCGGCCAAGCTCAGCGCCGAGCGCGCCAAGGCCGCGGCGGAACACGCCAACAAGGCCAAGGACCACTTCCTGGCGGTCCTGTCGCACGAGCTGCGCACGCCGCTGACACCGGTGCTGGCCGCGGCGTCCATGCTCGAGCGGAGCGGCGAGTTCGACGCGGAAACGCGGGAATCTCTGGACATCATTGCCCGCAACGTCAAGCTCCAGGCCCGCCTGATCGACGACCTCCTCGATGTATCGCGCATTACGCGCGGCAAGTTGCAGCTTAAGAAGCGGCCGGTCGAACTCCGCGGCATTCTGCGGCGCGCGGTCGAGGTTTGCGGGCCCGACCTGACGGCCGCGCACGTGCAACTGGACTTGGATTTTGAGAATGCCTCTCAGGTGGTCGAGGCCGATCCTGCCCGGCTGCAGCAAGTGTTCTGGAATCTGCTCAAGAATGCGATCAAGTTTACGCCGCCCGGCGGCCGGATTGGGCTGCGCGCGTGGGGCGAGGGCAAGCAGGTAGCCGTCGAAGTCTGCGACACGGGTATCGGCATCGAGCCGCATTCGTTGAGCCGTATTTTCGAGCCTTTCGAACAGGGCGAACCGGGCACGACCGGCAAATTCGGCGGGCTGGGATTAGGGCTGGCGATCAGCAAAGCACTCGTCCAACTGCACGGTGGAACCATTACGGCCCACAGCCCCGGGCAGGATCAGGGAGCGACTTTCACGGTGCGCTTGCCGATCCATACGGCCCAGGAGGCAACCGAGCCGGGCGAAGCCGCGGGGCCTGTGGGGCGGGCTGCCGATCAATGCCAGAGCGGGCGGCTGCGTGTATTGCTGGTCGAAGACCACTCGGACACGGCGCGCATTCTGTGCCGGCTGCTGACGCGCGCGGGGCACGAAGTGGCCCTGGCCGGCGACATTGCCAGCGCGATTTCGGAAGCTGCGCAGCGCCGCGAGTTCAACCTGTTGATCAGCGACCTCGGGCTGCCGGACGGCAGCGGCCTGGACCTGCTGCGCGAGCTGCGCGCCCGCGGCAACCCCATTCCGGCCATCGCCATAACCGGCTACGGTCAGGACGAGGATTTGCGGCGCACGCGCGAGGCGGGCTTTGTGGCGCACCTGACGAAGCCCATCGAGCTGCACCAGCTAGAGGACGCCATGGCTTTGTGCCAGCGCTACCTCACTTCGCCTAACTGCCAAGTTGAGCAGGCCGGGACGCCGCCGCGAGTATGCGACGCGTGGCCCCGGTGAGTTGCCGTCATTAGCCGGCGGTCAGCAACTCCACGAACGGATCTATATCGAACGCGTTTACCGCCCCGTCGCCGTTAATGTCGGCCAGCAGGTAATCGCAAGCGGGAAACAGCGTCGCATAAACGGCAACATCCGTCAGCGCCAGCACGAACGGATCTATATCGAAGGCGTTGATGGCGCCGTCGCAGTTCAAGTCGCCGGCCGCTGCGCAGCTGCGGTTTTGGATCAACAATGCGTCCAGGCAGGCCTCGGTCATCGAGTTGTTCGGCTGATCCGCGATCGAGAAGCGCATCCTGAACTGCGTGCTGGGTACGACGAAATCGCGCACCCTGATCTCTCTTACGCGCCAGCCGCCAGTGGCCGCCAGATGTTGAGCGGGGATCCACGTTTCGCCGCCGTCGGAAGAGACTTCCACATCCAGGAAGTCCTGGGCGGGCGGCGTGTAATCATCGCAGTACAGCCAGCCGGCATAGCGCACGTAGG
>JAGPEO010000124.1:3528-10349 GCA_018056925.1 Phycisphaerae bacterium | reverse complement strand
GAACGGTGTTCGTGAAGGGATCGGCCCTGCTGATAGTTGAGCTCCTTCCGACTGAAACCGTCGGCTCGTTATTCGGGAGCGGGGCAACTGAGTGGCTCAATACCTCGGTCTTTGGATTGTCGGTGTGGATGTGGACCGTGATGTTGGTCATTTATATTTACTACATCCTCGCCACGTTGCTGGCCATTGACACCATCATTGGCCGCTTTTACCCGTTCTTTGCACTGGCCTTGTTGGTCATGGTCGCAGGGCTGGGTCTCGCTCTTTTGACTGGGCGGATTTCAGCTGTACCGTTCACACTCGACAATTTGCACCCCAAGCACCTGCCGGCGTGGCCGCTGATCTTCATCACTGTCAGTTGCGGGGCGGTAAGCGGGTTCCACGCCACGCAAAGTCCCCTGATGGCGCGCTGCCTCAAGAGTGAGAAGCGCATGCGTCTGGTGTTCTACGGCGCGATGATCGCCGAAGGGGTGATCGCGCTGATATGGTCAGCGACCGCCCTGGGCTTTTATAACGGCATCGAGGGGCTTTCAGCAGCTCTGGCCAAGGGCGGCCCCGGCGCGGTAGTCCGCGATGCCTGCGTCGCCACGATGGGAATGGCCGGAGGAGCGCTGGCCGTCCTCGGCGTCGTGGTGCTGCCGATCACGTCCGGCGACACGGCCTTTCGTGTCGGCCGGCTGATTCTGGCGGACTACTTCCACGTGCCCCAAAAACGCTTGATTAACCGTTACATACTGGTGGTCCCCTTGTTTGTGCTCTCGTTTGCGTTGAACTTCGTGAACTTTGACGTTGTTTGGCGGTACTTCGGGTGGGCTAATCAAACTCTCGCCGCCGTGGCACTATGGTGCGCGGCCGTCTTTCTTGCCCGCCGGCACAGCCGTTGGTGGCTCGCCTTCATTCCGGCCGTGTTCATGACGGTCGTCACCACGACATACATTTTGGTGGAAGCCGTGGGTTTTGGACTTGAGCCGCGCGTGGGCACGATACTGGGCGTGGCCATTGGGGCGGTCTGTGCGGCGTTCTTCCTCTGGAGGCGTTCAAAACTGGCGCCGGAAGAAGACAAGCCGGCGATGGTCGCTCAGCCTACCGAAACGGAACGGTCGACGGACTCGCTCGCCTGTTGAGCGGCGCAGCCAACTGAAAACGGGGGATGCTTGCCAGATCGGGCTCATCCTGACCTGCGGATTTAAATCTCCTACGTGTAGGAAATCGGATTACTTGGCTCCGGAACCCGGCACCGCTTCCGCCTCGTCCGTGCGCAACCGGGCTAAGATGCCGCGGCGCAGATGTGTGAGCGGGCGAGCCAGGAGACGGTGCAGGCGAATCCAAAGGCCGAGGCGTTCAACGCGGGCGCGCTCCGCGGGCGTGAGCAGGTCCGGCCGCAGACGCCGCTTGTGCTTCAAGTAGTGGTAGAGGTCGGCCTGTTGGAAGCGAGCTAGGATTCTTCGAACGGGCCAGGCCCGCCGCCAGCCGGTGGGCGGCAAATGGAGGGATATCTGAAAGTCGATCAGGTATGGCCGGCCATCATCGCCCACGAGAATGTTCTGCCGCTTGTTGAGATCGACGTACGCGATATGGCGCGCATGCAGCGCCCTCAGAATCGCTCCAAGCTCCTCGAAAAAGCTGTCGGATACCGCTTCGCGGCGCCCCAGCGGATGTCCTGGGACGAACTCCCGCACCAGGACGTTTTCTCCCACGAGCGCGACCAGGCGGGGTACACCGGGAATGCCCTGAGCCTGTTGCAGAACGCCGTACTCACGGGTTTCGAGGTAGGCGCCCGCCCAGGCCAGCGGCAACGAAAGAAAGTCGCACGTCCGCCCAAATTTGGCGACTACCTGCCCGCCTGGACCGGCGTATACGCCAGTCGCGGCGAAGAAATCATGCTTGAAAGTTTGGCAGAGCCGGTACTCGGTGCCATAACAAGAAATTATGGGCGGTAGCTCACCATTCCGTAAAGCAAACAGCCACGGATACTTAAGGCGCTTTTGCGGAGAGCGAATACTCCCTTGGCTCATGTCCAGAATTATAATCGCCGTGGGGCTAAGGTCTTATTGGTTTTTTTTGTTTGCAGACACATAATATCTTTGGTAATGCCTCGGGGCCGGCCGGGGCGAGACGGATAGGGAAGGCTGTTCTCGTTTTTGCCTGCAAGTCAGGCTCGGCTACTGGGGAAATGGTGCGCGATGTTCAGAACCAAAGCATCCACGTACGCAATTCTGGCCACTCTTGAGATCGCAAAACGGCAAAAGGAGGAAAACGGCGGTATTCAGGCGGGTGAGATAGCGCGTGAGCTCAATTTACCCGCGGCTTATGCTGCGAAAGTGCTCACGCAGTTGGCTCGCGCCAACGTGCTACGGTCAGATCGGGGTCCGCGTGGCGGATTCCGGCTGATGCGCGACCCGGAGAAAGTCGACGTTCTCGAAATAGTAGAGGCGGTCGACGGATCAATGCACGCCGGGCTGGAATGGGCCAGCCGCTTCGAGATGGGGGATGGAAAGACCCGTGCAGTAGACGGGGTATTTGACGAGGTGGTGCAGCAAGTCCGCTCGTATCTGCGCGGACGTACGCTGCACGATCTACTGGGCGAGCAGAAACCGCTCCCGAGCATGGCACATCTAAGCTAGGTTATGGGACCGATACGTGCCGGGTTGCCCACGCTTTCAAATTAAAAAAAAGGCGTGCGGCACCCCGGTGGGTATTGGCGCGGTCTGAGGGTGCCGCAGCGAGTGGAAGCAAGTTCAGTTTTGAAAAGCACTTACGAAAATCGTAAGTTTCTGTGGCTAATGCCACATGCTCATCACACTTGAAAGTATAACAAACGCTCAGGTAGTTTCAACCACCCCATGCGACAATTTGTACGAAAATCCGTCACCCACCATTTTTTCCCGGCTGGGATGCCGCGGGAGCGGTTTCTGGCCAACTCCTGATAACGTCTGGTAAATAAATCCACTCCGAATCAGCACCCGCCCCAGCATAACTTTCCAGTAGCCGCTCCGCAGCCTCACGCGCCCCGACCGCCATCGTGATCGCCGCTTCCACCAGCACCGTCTCGGCCGGCCACGCCTCATTTTTCAGCCGCTCGATGGCCCAAAGCGTGCGCTCGAACGCTCGCGCTTGCGGAATTTCCAAGCCTGTGCGGGCCTGGCCCACGCTTGCGATGGCGCCTTCGATGTCGCCGTTGCGCAAAGCGACCACCGCGCGCCCCAGGCAGCCGAGTTGGTTGTCGCTTTCGTGTGTCAACAAATCGTTGATCGCCGCTTCCGCGCCGCTTTCTCCGGCGATGGCAAGCGACCATGCCCGAAAAGATAGCAGCTCGCGCCGCCCCGGTTGCACCTGCACCGCGTGGTCCCACATCAGGGCCGCTTCGCGGAGCCTGTTCGTTCGAATACTGACCCACTGGTACCCGCGCAGCGCCTCGTAGTACCAGTCAAACCACCGATACGCGACCGGGTACGCCCGGATCAGTTGCTCGTAAACCGCGGCCGCTTCCTGCCAGTGCTCGCTGCGGAAGTGGTACTCCGCCAAAACGAGTCCGGCGAGAGCGTTCTGCGGATCGGCATTCAGAACCTGCATGACTAACTCGTACCCGCGCTCGCCCTTGCCCTCTCGAATCTCGCAACGCGCCAGGCCGATATCGGCGATCGCGAGTTCGCGGTGATAGCGCGCCGGCACTTCGCCCTTCAACAGCACCGCCTGCCGGAATTTCGGAAACGCCAAATCGGCTCTTTCCAGGTTGAACAGCAGCAGCCGCCCGTAATTCGTGTAGTGCGTCGCTTGTGTGAGTGCGTCGGCCGGCAGAAGCTGCTCGCAACGTTCAAACGCCTTCGTTGCCTGCTCGAAATCCTCCAGGCCAACGTAAGCGTGAGCCAGGCGCACCCACGTGCGATAGTTCTCAGGCTCGAGTCTTAGCGCCGCTTCGGCCTGCATCAGAGCGTCGCGGTATTGCCTGAGATCCGCGAAGGCGGCGGAAACCCGGCGGTGAAAAGGCGCCAGGTCCGACGCACGCGGAAAAAAGCGTTCCAAGCCGGGCGTTGCGGCCGCCTGCCTCAACGTGAGCAATCGCTGTGAGAGAAAGTATTCCGCCTGCGTCTGGCCGGCGGGTACCTGCGCGAGGTCGTCGGCGGTGAGCGCATGGCCGCGCGCGAAGTTGTACTGCGCCGACAGGCCTTCCAAGGCGCGCGGATCGCCGGGATAGAGCTGCACGACTCGCTGACCGTTCGCCACCGGCCGGCGGCAGATGCGGACGACTGGCTGATTCAGCAGCAACAGGACGGCGGCGATGACCGCGGCGAAGAGGGTCACCGATTTCGGCCTGAACCGGATTTGGGCGGCGTTGCTGTTAAGCGTCACGACGGCGGCGCTGAGCACCAGCATGAGCCCCATCAGGGGTTGGTACATGTAGCGGTCGTTGGCTGCCGCTTCGCGCGCTCCGACCAAGCCGATCACGGGCAGGAGCTGCGCCCAAAACCACGCCCAGCCGATGGCGATGGGGCGCTGGTTCGGGCGGCGCCAGGCCCATACGGTCCATGCCACCGTCGCCACGGCGAGCGCCAGGCCCACCCATACGCGCGGATTGCTCCAGTTGGTAAGCGGGTCCGGCAAGTACCACGGCGAAAGCCAGGCCGGCACGAGTAGATTGCGGAAATAAATCCATACCGCCAGGGCACTGCGCGACACTGGGTCGCCGAACAGCCCCTCGGAGGCGTCCTGAATGAGGCCGGACTGCAAGCTTGTCCAGTATGCGGCCGCACCGAAGAGCGCGCAGATCCCGGCGATCACGTAAATTCGCGCCGACTTCAGCATCGCGCGCCAGCCGACGAGCCAGAGTTCCAACGCGGCCGCGACAAGGACCCAGCCGGCCAGGACTTTCGACAACATCGCGGCAATCAGGCAGAGTGTGGCCGCTAGAAAGAGCGCGGGGCGGCGCTTCTCTATGGAGCGAACGTGCAACAGCAGTGCCGACAGCGCGAAAGTGGTGGCCAGCAGGTGCGTGCGTCCCATGTCAGCGGCCCAGGCGCCGACCAGCATCGGGTGCAGCGCCCAGATCAGCGTGGCTGCCCACGTTACGACCAGGAGCGTGGCGCGCTGCGCGGCCGAGCAGATACGGCCCAGCAAAACGTAGAGCGTTGCCCACAGCAAAAGGGCGTTAATGGCGTGCAGCGTGACGTCGGCCAGGCGGAAGAAGAGGGCCGAGCTCCCCGTCAGAGTCCACTGCAGGGCGTATGTAAGTATGGGGAGCGGCTGGTACAGGTCCTCTTCGGGCGGAAATTGGAAAATCAGCGCCAAGCGTTGCCCCAACGTGTCAGGCGTGAGGTCGGCGCCGGTCACGGCTGAGTTATTCACGATGAAGATGTGCTCGTCACCCGGCAACCAGGGTGCGCTGACCAGCGGCAGTCCGGCGACGAGGACTGCCAGCACGACCACCGCGGCCAGCGTGAAAATTGTTCGCCGTTTCGGGGCCATCGAAAGGGCCTGCGCGGCGTCCGCCGGGAGAGAGGCTTCAATCAAACTCATGTGAACGTTATGGCCGGGGCAAGCACGAGCCGCAAGTGGCGCGAGCGGCCGGGTTTCGTTGGCCGTCGCTGACTAAGATTACAATGGTGGCGCCAAGTGGCGAGCGGTGGACACATTAGGGGGCTTGGAGAGCCTTATGCTGCCCGGCACGAGAAACGGAAGCGCGGATCTGGCCCGGCTGGTCGAAAAGAGGCTGCGAACTTGGCGGGCGGCGCCCAGGCCACCCGCCCCCAGGGGCGCCCCGCGGCCCGAAGTTTACGACTTCGTGACCATCTCGCGCATGGTTGGGACCAATGGTTACGGCTTGGCCGCGGCTTTAGGCAAGCGGCTGGGCTGGCCGGTGTTCGATCGCGAAATCCTGCATGTGATGGCGCGCGATGACCGGCTGCGTGAGAGGCTATACGAGGAGCTGGACGAGCGCGACGTTGGTTGGATCGAGAACATGCTGCGGTGGCTGCTCGAGGAGGGCATCCATAAGGAGCGCTACTTCCATCGGCTGAGCGAGACCATACTGGCGTTAGCCCGGCAGGGGCCGGCGATTTTCCTGGGACGCGGGGCGGATCTGATCCTGCCGCGCGAACGGGGCTTGCGGGTCAGCCTGGTTGCCCCGCTCGAGTTCCGCATCCGCAACATCGCCGTTCGTGAAGGTTTGAGCGAGCCTGCGGCGCGGAAACACGTAACGCGCGTGCAGGCACAGCGCGACAAGTTCTTGCGCACCCATTTCGGTGCCCGCCTCGAGAACCCGGCGCGACATGACCTGGTCATCAACGTGGCGGCCATCCCCGCCTCCACGGCAATCGAACTCATCAGCATGACGCTGCGCTTGCAGGGTGTGGTACGATAACCGAACGGAGCCGGGGCGCGTCGCCCCGGAGTCGTCCGGGAAGTGAAAGAGGCGGCCCTTTCGGGTGACGCGCGCACTCCCGGCGAAGAGGCGACCGAACGGCCCCGCAAAGCTGGAGTGAGCATATGGACGAGGCTACCCTGGCGAGTTGGATGCGCAACGAGTCGGCCAGAATCCGCGATCTGGCCAGTGAGCTGCGTGAACACGTAACTACAATCCCGCCCCGAAGCCGCGAGCCCTGGCTGAAGGAATTGGCTCTCCGTTTCGACCACCTGAAGGCCCATCTGTACCGCATGATGGCTATCGAGGAAGAAGACGGCTACCTCACGCCGGTGATCGAACACCGCCCCGGCCTGACCGGCGCGGTCGAGGCACTGCGGCACGAGCACGACGAGCTGCGCTGGCTGACGGAGAACCTCGCGGAAACCGTTCGCAACCTCAAACCCGAGGACAACCTCATCCT
>JAGPEO010000124.1:0-3428 GCA_018056925.1 Phycisphaerae bacterium | reverse complement strand
CCCGGGCGGTCGGAGAGTTCGAGGATGCTGCCGGTGTTGGTGATGCCTTCGAACGGATCTTCCGCCAGCAACAGGTGACCGTCCAAGTCTATGAAATCCACCAGGCTTGCCAAACATAGGGGTGGGGCGATAGCGAGGCTGCTGGAAACGAAGCAGCCCAGCATGGTTCCCATGCCGAGGCCGCGCGCCACGCGGATCATCTTCAGCGCTTCGCGAATGCCGCCGCACTTCGTGAACTTAATGTTCACGCCGTCTACGTAGCCGTGCAGGCGGGTAACGTCTTCGAGGCGCTCGCAGCTTTCGTCCGCGTAAATGGGGGCGACGCCCAGCTCACACAGGCGGCCCATTTCACGCCAGTCTTCCGCGCGCAGCGGCTGCTCGATCATGGCCGGCTTATACGGCGTCAGGGCCTTGATCTTCTTGACCGCCTCGTCCGGCTGCCAGGCCTGGTTCGCGTCCAGAAGCAACGGACCATCGAAGCGACTGCGGATCAGCGAGAGCACCTCGTGATCGTGCTCGACGCCCACTTTGACTTTCAATGCGTCGTAGCCGGCGGCCAGGGCTTCGTCCACTTTGACGCGCACTGCAGCCATGTCGGCCACGCCGATCGTGAAAGTCGTGCGTTTGCGCGGGCGGTCGAGGCCGAGCAGGCGCCAGACGGAGATATTCAGGCGTTTGCCGATCCAGTCGTGCAGGGCGGAGTCGACGCCGGCGATGGCGGCCCGCTGGTCGCCGTGCCGTGCAATCAGGCGGGCGATGATGCTCTCGAGCGCGAAGAGGTCGTCGCCGAGCAATGGCAGCATCGAGTCGAGCGCGTCCTCGCAGGCTTCCAACGTCTGCCCGTATAAGGCCGACGCCACGACCTCGCCCAAGCCGGTAATGCCCTCATGCTCGAGTTGGACGACGATGGTCTGCTTGTAATCGACGCTGCCCTGCGACGTCGCGAAGACGTGCCGCGGGCGCAGTTCCTGGCGATAATGCGTCAGCTTCATTCGATCCACGGTCCCTGGCCGTCGGCCAAGCCTTCCATGACGACATCGTCGAGGGCCGACACGCTTACGACCGCGTGCCGCTCAACGAATACCCGCCGCCGGTTAATGTGCCGCGCCCCGGTTTGGTACAGCTCGCGCGCGGTGTTGGTGTATTCCTCCTTCGAGGCGTGACCATCGTCGCGGTCGTGCACGTCGGCTTCGGTCAGCCAATAACCGCGGTCGTCCCAAGCCAGCAGCGTGCCGATGTACAGCAGCGGCCCCTGGGTATCCAGGACGACACGGCGGTTGAGGAGGTCGTTCAACGAGGGTTGTTGCATT
The DNA here is from genome assembly GCA_018056925.1 of Phycisphaerae bacterium. Lineage (GTDB taxonomy): Bacteria > Planctomycetota > Phycisphaerae > UBA1845 > Fen-1342 > JAAYXS01. Next base: position 2,118 of record JAGPEO010000124.1, on the reverse strand, counting down.
TGTGCCGCCTGAACCTCCGCTGCAAGCGTTCAGGTCACGTGTCGGCAGCGGAAAACGGGGCTATTGTATCCCTGCCGACCGGCATCTCAACCGCCGGACGGCCAATATGCCCGACTGCCCCGTCGGGTCTGAGCCGCGACTATGGCGATAGAGAAGGACAATGGGTTCGTTCTAAGGCTGACGGAGTTCTCTGAAACTTCGCAGATTGTGACGCTCTTCACGGAGCGCAGCGGACAGGTGCGGCTGATCGCGAAGGGCGCGCGGCGTAGCACGTCGAAGCGGTTTTCGGCCGGCTTGGATCAACTGGAACTGGGGGAGGTCAGCTACGTTCCCAGTCATGGAGATGCACAGCTTGGCACGCTGACCGAGTGGGTGCAGCGCGAGACCTTTCCCGGCTTGCGGCGCGAGCTGCCGCGGCTCTATGGGGGGCTGTATGTGGCGGAGCTGGCGGCGACGTTAACCGAAGAATACGACCCGCACCCGGCGCTCTTCGCCGCACTTAAACGCAGCCTCGCAGAGCTGGCGGGCCAGGCGGAACCGTTGCGCGTTCTGGCGATCTATCAAGCTGAGCTGCTGAGCGCGATCGGGTACTGGCCGAACTTCGAGAGCTGCGTCGATTGCGGGCGGGTGCGGCCGAGTGGGGCGGCGGCCTGGTTCAGCTCGACCGCGGGCGGCCTGCTATGCCGGGACTGCGAGGCACACCACGTCGAAAAGCGCCGGCTGCCTGGCAACCTGCTCGACACGACGGCGGCGACGGGCAACGCTCAAGCGTGGTTCGAGCTCCAGCATTATCACCTGACGCATGTGGCCGGGCGGGCATTCAAGACGGCCGGACGTCTTTTCCAGAGTCTGGGCCATGGCAGCGACGGGCGGGATCGGAATAGGTGCTAGTTCGAAGAAGGCGGCGCCGGGCCACCTCGGCCCGGCGCCCTCACGCGCTTCGTGCACCGACCGGGGATAAGGTCATAGACTACACTACGCGCGTTTGGTTCTTGGAACGGACGCGCCGCCGGTCCTGGAGTTTCGATCCGGGTTCTGACGAACAAGCCAACTAGATTATTCATCGACCCTTCAGTCGAGCCACAGATTTTTGCTATGCTGCCCGGAGGGGGTGAGCGGTATTGCGGCAGAACCATTGAAACGCCCAGCCGTTGACAGCGAGGAATTTCGTCTTTTGGATGCCGCGGCAGCAGGCGACCGGGAGGCGCGCCGCCAGTTATTCGAGCGCCACCGCGACGCGGCCTATCAGGTGGCTTTCAGGCTCACGGGGCGCATGGAAGACGCGCTGGACGTAGTGCAGGACAGCTTCATAACGGCATTCGAGAAGCTGGGCGGGTTCGCACGTGCATCGGGATTCAAGACGTGGTTACTCCGGATTGCGACAAACCGGGCACTGGATTTGCTGCGCTCGCGGAGGCTCAGACTCGGCGTGTCCTTGGAAGCGGTCGAGGGTGAGGGCGGTTTGCCGCGGATGGTTGCTCTGCCGCTTGAAGAGCGCGCGGTGTCGAGCCTGGAACAGCAGGAATTGGGGGAGCGGATCCGGCAGGCCGTAGAGTTGCTGCCGCCGGAGCAGCGAGCCGTGTTTTCGCTGTACGCCGCGGGCGATATGACCTATGGGCAGATTGCCGACGTATTGGAGGTTCCGATTGGGACGGTCATGAGCAGGTTATTTCATGCGCGCCGGCGCCTGCACGAGCTACTGCCCGACCTCGTGCCGCGCGTGACAGGCCGATAAATACTGGCCGACCACTCAGTGAAGATTTACAGAATGATCTGGCGGGTCGAAACGTCAAAACCATGAATGGCGGCGTGCATTTCGGGCCCAAGCGCGCTGGCTGAGGATCCAGTCATGGAGGCGAAAAATCGCGATTTGCGGACCGCGTTGACGGCGATTGAGGCCGGCAACCTCGATTCACTCGCGCCCGATGAGATCGCACGCCTGGAGGCCTTCCTGAACGCCAGCACCGGAGCGGCGGCGGCGTTAACCGATAAGGTGCCCACGCCGGAGCCCGCTTTGCAGATTCGTGCTCCGCGTCCGACGGCTGCCTCGTGGGCGCTAGTTTGGCGTCAGATCGAGGCCAGGGCAGCGGTTGCGGCCGCTCGGCGGCACGTTTTGAG
>JAGPEO010000123.1 GCA_018056925.1 Phycisphaerae bacterium | reverse complement strand
CCAGCGTGGCGCGCCGGAACCAGACGATCAGCGGCTGCGATGTCGACAGCGACGGCTCGTCAGCAATTTCCTTTGGCGGCAACGCCGGTGCGCGCAGCGGCAGGGAAGGTTCGCGAACCGCTTGCGGCCAGGCGAGCGCCACCAGGAGCACGCCAAAAATCAACAGGCTCGCCGTAGCGATCTGCGGTGCAAGCCCGCCAGGTGGCAGAACGAAAGTCAAGTTCATCAACAGTAGTGCCGAAAGCAGGAAGTAAGCCCGCTCTCTCCATTGGCCCGACACCGCCCACAGTGCCAGGAAGGCCAGCGCGGGAAACGCGTAACGCTCGTGCATTTCGGTCGGGAACAGGAAGAACGCCAGGCCGAGCAGTGCGGCTGCAGCGTAGCGGGCGATTGGTCCGGGGCGCAGTGAGTAGATCGCCAGCACAACTGCCACGCTCAGCGCGTACACCAGCAGCGAAATCCGTCGCCAAGTCAGTGCCAGCAACCACGATGAGCCGGCGGGTATCTCAGTCTGCCCCGCGGCCGCAATGCGTGTCAGCACGACCGGGGCGGCCGCGTCGGTCGTGTCAGCGGGCGCCACCAATGTCCACGTATTAAAGGCTCCCTTCGAAAGCTGCTTGTACTGTCCGATCACGTTGACATAGCCGCGCTGAAGCACCTCGCCGAGCGTGCCCGTCAGCGTGAACGGCGTGGTTACCACGGCCGCCAGGGCCACGGCGGCGACGAGCTTGCCGGCAATCGCGCGCCAGCCGCCCAGGCGGTAGGTCTCGAAGAGCAGCAGCGGCACGAACGCGATTGTCTGGAACTTGGCGAGCAAACCGGCCGCCACCGCTGCACCCGCCAGGTACCAATGCCGCCGGGCCATGAGAACCACGGCGAGCAACGCGAAAAATGTGTAAATGGCGTCGACTTGTCCCCAGTAGGCTGAGTTGTAGAGCGCCACCGGGTTCAAAAAGTACAGTGCCGCGGCCCCCAAACCGGCTCGACTGCCCAGCAGCCGGCGGGCTTCCACGAATAGCAAGAGCGCGATTGCCAGATCACCGAGACAGGCGGGTATTTTGAGGATGATGTGCAGCAACTCTTCGGAAGCTGAGCCCCCGCCGATTGCCGCAGTGCTCTTGCCCACCGCGTAAAAGACGAGCACCCCCAGCGGCGGGTAGTCGCAGAACTGTTGGGTAGCATAGAACCTTGCCAACCCATCGCTTGCGAGATGACGCGACCAATGACTGAAGATGCGCAGATCGTCTTGCAGTCCCAATCCCGGCGTGGCGACAATCCATACCCGCATCGCCAGCCCGACCAGCAGAATGCCGGCCAACGCGGCCGCGATAACCCAAGGCCGTCGGCGATCGCCGCGCTGCGAGCCGCTGCCTGGCTCGGGTGATATGTCGGAAACTATCGCCGAATCGGCTAAGGGGCCCATCGCAGCCGCCGGCTCCAGTTCCTCCGGTTTGGTCGAATTCATCACGGCGCTCCTGGCGTGATTGCTTCTTTCCCGGGCTCCTCGCCGGCGTTGGCCGCCGGCTGCGCAGCCTGACTGGCCGTACCAGGTTTGTGCATGAAGCGCGCATCCGCCCAATCGACGTGGTCGAAGCGTTGACCATCGGCAGTGGTCTCGGCCACCAGTAGTATCTGTCGCGCGCCGGCCAGCGGAATCCGCACGACAGCCGGCTCGCTGTCGCCCGTCAGCACCGGGCTTTCGAAAGCCCGCGTGCCGTCAAGATACACCGCGGCTAGGATGCTGCCCCGGCCTTCAGTTTCGTCATCCACGCCCACCACGGCCTCAAACCAGTCGTAGCCGGCGGGCACGTTGTACAGCAGTTTGGACGGGGCATGCGTGCCGATGCCGCGGCGGTAAGTAGTTCCGCGCAGGCGCAGCCGGCGATTCTCAACACTGGCATCGCTCGTCAGCTCGCCCCAGCCCTGATCGGCCGATACTGGCTCCAGCGCACTGAGGTACAGGTGGCCTTCCAAGTCCGCAGCCGGCGCCGTCGCGGGAGCAGCCGGTGGCTCATCCGCGTCGCGGATGCGGAACACCAGGAAGGGTGCATTGCGGCAAGCGGCGTAAGTCTTGCAAGGGTAGACCAGCTCGGCCAGATTGCGGTCGCGGGCCAGCTTGCTCGCAAAGCTCTGATGATCGTCATCGCAGATCACGAAGCGGGCTTTAAACTCGGTGCGAATGTCTTTCAGATCAATGCTGATAGTCTCCTGCCGCGTCTGGCCGTCGGGGCCGGCCAGCTTGACTACAGACTGCTTCGGCGTCTCACCGCGGGTGATGCGCATATAGCGTTCCCACAAATCGGGGCGACGCGCGTGTGTGAACTTCGGATCGAGGCCGACGACGTAGTAATTGTGCGAGTTGTGGTAAAAGTAGGCGGGAAATATGTCCCAGTCATCAGTAAAGACAATATCGCCAGGATTGGAATTCTCTTCGACGAACTTCAGCGCCGCGCGCATCGCCGGCAAGTTGAAGCCGGTGCGCATCTGCTCGCCCACCGACCTGATCTGACGCGACCCGACCGACAGAGTCGCGCCGAACAGTCCCAGTCCAACCAGAACAATCGCGGCCGCCGGGACGAGCACCGGAGCGGGTTGCGACGCTTCCATCGGCCGGCGCGTCAGGTGATAAGCGGCTGGGGCGATCACGTACAGCGCCGCCACGACAAACCACAAGGGGCGCGCATCAAGCCGCGCCGCCGGCAGGTTCTGCACGCCGAACCTAAAATGCACTAACAATGCCAGGCAGCCGAACACCACCGCCGCCGTAGCCGGCAGCGCCGCCAGGCGCAAGACCGGAACCTGACCGCGCTCGCCCCGCTGCGCCGTCCAGACCTGCGTCAGCGCCGGCAACAGCAGCAGCGCCAGCATCGCGGCCCAGCTTCGCCAATCAGCCAGCACAGCCGGGGCGTCCGGCCGCTCACTCCCCTTCCACAGCAAATAACCGATGCACGCGGCCACCAGGCCCAGAATCGGCCAGGCGGTCCAATTTCTGTGCAGCGTCTCCCCCGGCCGCAGCGTGGGAATGAGCGCCGGCAAGCCCGCCAGCACGGGGGCGCTCAGATAAGCCGCACTGAGCACGCAGAACGGCGGCCAGTATTCGATAAAACGCCGCGCCTTGAACGTCAGCAGCAGAAACGCGAAATTGATCAGCAGCAGCGCCAGCTCCTGGGCATTCAGCCGCGGCCCGCGTCGCATCCGCAGGCATACCGCGCCCGCCCACACCACCGCCGGCACGGCCGACATCGACAGGAACCACCACGTATTCACGTAGGGGTTCCATTCCTGCCCCACCTCAATATCCGGCGCCAAACCGGTCTTAGTGACCTGCAAAATCAGAAATTCCAGCATGCCGCTGAAGTACGGGTAGCTCACGACCCCCAGGGCCCACCCGCCCGCCGTCCAGGCCACCATGCGCCATGGGAAGCGCCGATCGTCGGCCGGCCCCAATACCTGCGCCAGCGCATAGAGCCCCACCAGCAGCGGTCCGAACATGACCGCGCCCAAGTAGAGCTGCACGTACAGAGCGGCGACGAGGGCCGCCCACACGTACCGCCCCTTGAAGAGTAGCAGCAGCAAAAGCTGCATGAACAAGAGCGACGCCCCGATTGCCCGCACCAGCGAATGCCGCATGAAGAACTGGTCCGGCATCAGCAGGAAAATCACGAGCCAACCCCAGCGATACGGCACGTTCCCGGTGCGCAGCAACAGGTTGAACAGAACGAGGTTGAGGCCGAAGAACGTCGCCGCCGCCCAGCGTCCGCCGGCCAGAAAATCGCCCGTCAGCCATTGCGACAAGTACACGAACGGCATCAGCAGCACGTGAAATCCGAAATGGTGGCTGACGAATTCGTGCCCTTCCTGGCGGAAATACGCGTACTGCAGCCACGGCAGATCGTGGACAATTCCGACCTGCGGCAGCAGGGCGGCCATCTTTATGTGGTAGTACGAATCGTGCCCGGGTACTCCGAGTTCGTCGCCCGCGCCGCGCGCGGAGCTGTGGTAGAAGTAGGTCATCAGTGCAATCCCGAACACGAGCAGCGCCAGGGATTCGATGATGACCAGGACGCGCGAACTCGGATCACGCCCTGTTTCGACTGTGCCTGCCATTCTCCGCCTTGCTCATTCGGCCCGGCAAGCCCCCCGGCCCCTCCATTCTAGCAGAGCCGAGCCGTTCCGTGTTGAGCGGCGTTGGCGTACGGCGCCGGTTGCTCTATCCGCGCCGCTTACGTTATTCTCGATCCGGTAGCCCAGCTTCACCGGAATGGTGCCAGCGTGCCCCGTAAAGCTTCTCAGTCTGCGACAGCCGAAATTCCGACCTGCCCGACCCCCGGCGCGGAGAAACCGGCAACGGCGCCCACGGCGCGCTTTCGCCACCTGCTGCTACTCATCCTGGCAGTGGGCGCCGCTTGCCGCGCGGTCATCCTCGTCGATTATCTCGCGCATAACCCGACCGCCGCCACCCCTATCACCGACGCCGCCTGGTACTGGAACTGGGCCGAACGGATCGCGGCCGGCGAGCTGATCGGCAGAATGCCCTTTACCTCGGCGCCGCTTTATCCGTATCTGTTAGGCTTGCTACGCGCGCTGGGTGGCGGACTCAAGCTACTCTATTTGGCCCAGACCGCCGTCAGCTTGCTTACTGCCTTCCTGCTGGCCGAAATCGGCCGGCGACGCTTCGGCGAAGCGGTGGGCTTGTTGGCCGCGGCGCTATTCCTGCTTCTGCAAGAACCGGCCTCGGCCGCACTGCGCGTCCTGGCCAGCACGCTCGAATTGCTGACGGTAGTGATCGTCTGGGGCCTGCTGGTCCGCTTGCAAGCGCGGCCTTCATCATGGGCGGCGCATGTGGCGGCCGGCGCTGGTCTTGGCCTGCTGTGCCTGGCGTTCGCCCCCGCGCTGCTCCTATTGCCGGCAGCGGTCTGCTGGCTCGCGCTCCGCACGCCGCGGTTGCCCGCTATTGCCCGTGCGGCTGCTTTCGCCGCGGCCGCCGCCGTCGTCATTGCCCCGGCAACATTGCACAATTGGCTGGGCGCGAACGAGTTTTGCCTGATCCGGACAGGCGCCGGGCTCACCTTGCGCCAGGGGAACCACCCGCAATCCGTCGGCGCCTACACCCCGATCCCCGGCGTAAGCGTGCAGCGCGAAAAGCAGTACGAGTCGGCCGCCGAGGTCTACCGGCAGGAAACGGGACAGCAGCCCACCTGGGCGGCCGTGGACGGCTACTTCCGGCAGCAAGCTGTGTCATTCTGGCGCGCAAATCCCGGGCGGGCCCTGGAGCTGGCAGCGGCGAAACTGTACGCCACGCTGACATACCAGAACTACAGCGACATTTACCAAACGCGGGCCGAAATTGCGTGCGGTTTGACACGCGCTTTGTGGCTGGCACCCTTGCCAATGCCGCTGCTCATCGCCGCCGCGCTGATCGGAGCACTGTACTGGCTGCGCCGCCCGCTTTTCTACGCGCCAGAATGGATGCTTCTTATTCTCCCCATTCTGGTGACTGTGTTGTTCTTCTATTCACCGCGCTACCGCTTGCCCGCGGCGCCTCTACTCACCGTGGCTGCGGCGCTCGCGCTGGTGCGCGCCTGGCATTGGCGCCGCCACCGGGCCACGGGTGCGGCCGTTGTCGGCGCGCTGGCCGCAAGCCTGACGCTGACCGCGGTCAACGCGGCCTGCGGGCGCGACGCGCTGGACTACGCCGGCGTCTACCGCGCGCTGGCCGAAGCCTATGCGCAGCAGGACCGGATGGACGATTCAACGGCCATGCTTCGCCAGGCCGTACAGGCCGACCCCGGCGACGTGGATAGCCGCATCTGTCTGGCCGACCGCCTGCGCTCCTTGGACCGCGTGGACGAAGCTGCGAGCGAGTATTTGCAGGCCTTTCAACTCGCGCCCGACGATGCAGCGCTCTTCAGCCGCACCTTCAGCGCGCTGGCGCGAGCGCAGCGTCTGGTCGAGGCGGAAGCACTGGCGGCCCGCGTAATGCAGCGCCATCCCGCCGATCCGGTCTGGCTCGCGGCCCTGGCGGAAGCGAAACTCGGAGCAGGCGACTTGCGCGGCGCGAACGAGTGCATCGCGCAGGCTCTGGCGCTTGCCCCAGAAAACACGCGCTGGCGCCACCTGCAGGTCGATGTTCTCATCGGGCTGCAGCGCTTCGCTGAAGCCGAACGCGAACTGGAACGAATTCTGAAGTCCGCCCCGGACGATTGCGGCGCGCTGTGGCGACAAGGCCAAATCGCCGGGCGAACCGGGCGGCCCGCAGAGGCACGGCGGCTGCTCGAGCACGCCCTCGCCGTCTGCCCTGATAACGCGCCGGCCTGGCACGATCTGGCGGTCGTAAACATGCAGATGAACCGGCCGCAGGCGGCGCGGGATTGCCTGCGCAAAGCGCTGCAAGTTAACCCGCGCCAGGAGCTCTCGCGGCAACTTCTGGCTGAGCTTGATAGCCTGGGCACGCCGCCCGTTACGCAGCCGTAGCACTGCACCAGCGACTGACTCGCCGGTCATCCGAGCGGCGTCCCGCGCCTTCCTAGAATCAGGCGGGCTGCGGACGGGCTCGCGGAGTGGCTCGCGGCGAACCGGCCCACTTCTTCCGTCCAGTGTGGGTCGCCCATGATTCAACATACACATGCGCAAACGGCCCAAACCGCTGACGTACTCCACGGGGTACGCCAGCACGTGCTGTGGCTTCTGGACGGCGGCAACGCTCACCTGGATTTCGATGCCGCGGTGGCCGGGCTGCCGGCCAAACTGCGCGGCGCTAAACCCATCAATGTGCCGTATTCGCCCTGGCGGCTGATCGAACACATGCGTCTGTCGCAGTGGGACATTTTGGAATTCTGCCGCAATCCGAAGCACGTCTCGCCCGAGTGGCCGGAAGGCTATTGGCCGCAGTCCGACGCGCCGCCTGACGAACGGGCCTGGGAGGCCAGCCTGCGCGAATTTCACGACGATCTGGCCGCGATGCGGGCGTTGATCAAAAACCCCCAGGCCAATTTGCTTGCACCACTGCCGCACGGCGAGGGTCAGACGCTCTTGCGCGAGGCCCTGCTGCTGGCCGATCACAATGCTTATCACCTGGGACAACTCGTGACCGTCCGCCGGGCTCTGGGCGCTTGGCCCGAAGAATAGCCGACCGCAGAAGCACGCGTCAGCACACGCGGCGCTGAGCGCCGTCGCCGTTGACACCGGCTGGCACGTAATCGCATTTCGAAAACGCCGCGCCGAGGCGCGCCCACGCTTGGCCGGCACGCGCTGCCGCGTCGCGCCCGCGTGCCGGACTCGCAACCGAGTGTTGACCTTCCCGCGTATTACGCGAAACTACACAGCACGTGTCCGAAGGACGCAAAAACACGGGGGTTATAAACGGGGGCGGTGAGGATCATTACCAGAGACATGAACGAGTCTGATGCACGAAAGGAACACAAACCGAAGATTTTCTCTGCTGATCCAATCAAACAAGCGGGCCCGGCCCCCTGGTCGGCCCGGCGGCGGCGCCCGAACCTGCTGGTGCTCGGAGCATCGGGGCATGTGGCCGGGGCGTTTCTGCGACGCTTGGGCGGACGCCGAGATCTCTTTAATGAAGTAGTCCTTCTCGACCGCAACGAGCAGGTCGTGGAGAACCGGTTTCTGGAGCATTCGCGCCTGCGGTACACCTTTGTACACCATGATCTTCGGTTCAGAGATCATGACACGGACTATGTGCGGTTACTGCAACAACGCCAGATTGACATCGTCCTCGACCTGACGGATCTGGACACGATGCCGGTGTTTCAAGCCACGGATGCCGCCGGCGTCCGCTATATCAACACCGCGCTGAATGATGCCAACGCCGGGGTGCACGAGATGCTGGCCAGAATCCATCCGGTCCGGCAACGGCCGCGACGTGCGCCGCACATCATCAGCAGCGGCATGAATCCCGGGGCGGTAAACATTTGGGTGATGCACGGCGTGCGGAATTACGGCGTGCCGCGCGAGATCATCCATTTTGAGTACGACAGTTCCATGTCCGTTGACCACTGGCGTCCGCTCATCACCTGGTCGCGCCGCGAGTTCCTCACTGAGACCGTCTGGGAGCCGACCGGCCAGGTCGACCATGGCCGGGTGCGAGTCTTCGACAGCAACGCACTGGCAAACCGCGTGAATCTGGGGCCGATCATGGAACCGGTCCATAAGCTGCCGTCCTACCCGCGCGGCTTTCTCGTCCTGCACGAAGAAAATATCAAGCTGGCCCAGAAATTCGGCATCTCCTCGAAATACATCTATGCCCTGCACCCCAAGACCATGGACTTCCTGGTGCGACGCTGGCGTGAGCACGGCACCGTCCTCATCAGCGATCTCGAAGTAGGCGATAACACCTCCATTCCCTTGACCGGCAGCGATACGATCGGCGTCTGCCTGCAGTATCCGCGAAAGCGCGTCTATTACGTGCACAGCCTGTCGAACCAGTCGGTCGTGGGCACAAACGCAACTTGCGCACAGGTCGCCATCGGCGTTTGGGCGGCCCTGACGACCATGCTCACCGAACCACTCCAGTCGCGCGTCTATTTCCCAACCGATCTATACGGCACGATCTATCCGCACGTTTTGTTCTCAAACCAGCGCGTCGAAGTATTCGAGTGCGGCTGGTACAACAAGACCTGGACCGTGCTGAAACACATTCCCGAATTGCACCCGCGCCTTTCGCGCGGCAAGGAGCAGTCGATCATCTAGGAGATTTGCTTCATTGACCCGCGACGGAGCGCGGCTATAATTCGTTAGTTGGCGATGTGAGAAATCGACCCGTGAAATCGTTTTTGGCCATTACGAGAGCCCTGTCCGACGAAACCCGCCTGCGGGCACTGCTGGCCCTGCGGCAAGGTGAACTGTGCCTGTGCCAGATCATCAGCCTGCTGGGCATGGCGCCTTCCACCGTTTCCAAACACATGGACCTGCTTTACCAGGCCGGACTGGTCGAGCGCCGCAAGCAGGGAAAATGGCACTACTTTCGGCTCGCGGGACGAGAAGCGCCCGCCGCGGCACAAAAGGCGATTCGCTGGGCCTTGGATGCCTTGGCGAACGAGCCTCTGGTGAAGGCCGACGCCAGGCAACTCTGCTGCATCCGCAAAAAGGACCTGGAAGAGGTAAGCGCATGTTACCGCGGAAACTGAGATTGCCGCCTGCATGCGAGCGCTGCCCGAAACCATAAGCAAGGAAAATAGACAGGAGTCAAAAATGGGCTGCTGCGACAACAAAAATGCCCAGTCCAGTTGCTGCTCTCCAACGCACGACGTGCGCGAGCAGGTCCGCCACGGTTATGCAAAGATCGCCCAGACTGGCGCGCTGGCCACGGCCACAGGCGCCCAGCGCGGCGCGTGCTGCGGCCCCGCGTTGTCGGCTGACGAACTGGCCCTGCAGATCGGTTACTCCGCTGACCAGATTCGCAATCTGCCCGAAGGGGCCAACATGGGCCTTTCGTGCGGCAATCCCACGGCCATCGCCGCCCTCAAGCCCGGCCAAGTCGTCTTGGACCTGGGTTCGGGCGGCGGCTTTGACGTGTTTCTGGCGGGGCCGAAGGTGGGTGCTGCCGGCCGCGTTATTGGTGTGGACATGACGCCGGAAATGCTCACCAAGGCCCGGCGCAACATAGCCGCCTACACCCAGAACAGCGGCCTGGAGAACGTGGAGTTCCGCTTGGGCGAGATCGAGCACCTGCCCGCGGCGGACACCAGCGTGGACGTGGTCATTTCCAACTGCGTGATCAACCTTTCGCCCGACAAGCCGCAGGTGTGGCGTGAGATCGCCCGCGTGCTTCGGCCGGGCGGCCGCGTAGCCGTGTCCGACATGGCCCTGCTGCGCCCGCTGCCGCCGGAGATCAGCCAACTATTCGAAGCCCTGGTGGGCTGTGTGGCCGGGGCCGTGCTTCTTGATGACTACCGGCAAATGATGCTTGCGGCCGGATTGGTCGAGGTCGTCATTCGGCCCAAGCCTGAATATGTTGCGGCTCTGACAAGCTTCAATGACCCGCTCTACCGCAGGATTGAAGAAGCGCTTCCTGCTGGTACGACGGTTGGCGATTTCGTCACCAGCATCGACGTGACCGCGACCAAGCCGCTCGCCGGCAGTGACGTGACCAACCGTTGACCGGCGGCAACACGACCGCAGCCAAGACGTTCACCAGCGCCGAGGTGACTGCGGCCAAACCGTGATCCTCGGAGCCGCCCATGGTTCCCGGCGCGAAAATTTCGACGTGCACAGCACGCCTGGCTTCGACAGGCAATGGCAAAACAATACTCAAAGGGCAATCGGAAAACCCAACGGAAAGGAACGAAAGCATGATGACCAAGAGAGCAAGACCGAGCAGTATGGGACCCGTCGTGGCCGCGCTGGCCG
>JAGPEO010000122.1 GCA_018056925.1 Phycisphaerae bacterium | reverse complement strand
GTACAACTTCTCGGAGCCGCGTTGTATATGAGGGCAGCGGCGTCAGCCCGCTGGTTTGAAGCTCTGCGGCGATCGCGCGGACGCTGCGGCCCGAATCCGGCAATACCAGCGTCGGCGCCAACTCGCACAAACCCGCCGCCAGGAAGGCCCGCGTGAGAATATCCGGATCGGGCACCTTCAATTCCGCGAAATTCAGCACAAGGTCATCGTAAACGATCAGGTCCAGATCAATGCAGCGGGCCGCGTACCGATCATCGGTGCGCAGTCGCCCGAGCTCGCGCTCAATCTCGTGAAGCAACTGGCTCAATTCCAGCGGCGGCAATGCCGTCTCGACCGCTACAACGCAGTTGTAATAGTCAGCCTGCTCCGGCCGTCCGATGGGGGCGGTGCGATAGACAGTCGACACGCCTGCGACTCTGACATGCTGCGCGAGCCGCTGTATGCCGAGCAACACGTTCCGCTCGGGGTCAACGTTTGAACCCACGCCGATGAAAGCCCGCGCCATCATTCACCACGCCGGCGCTTGATGTCGACCGCCACGCTGCGCGCAAAGCGCAATGCCCCCGGCTTATCAACCGACACTCGCACGGCGTGCACGGCCGGATATTCCAGGCACAGCCGCGCGATGTCCTCGGCCAGCGCCTCCAGGAGCCGCCGGTGTGAGTTCTCCACCAGGGCCACGACCCTCTTTTTCAAAGCGCTGTAGTCCAAGGCGTCGGCGAAATCATCGCTGCGTCCCGGCCGCTGTAAATCCGTGTAGATGACAAGATTGATAATTACGTCCTGCTTCTGGCGACGCTCCGCATCTTCCACGCCGATGATGCAGCGCACGCTCAGGTCGCGAATGCGTATGCGATCCACGGACTGCCCTCACTCATGTTGAGTTTCCAGTCATCTCATAGGCGTTCCGGACAGCGCTCGTCCGCTAGCCTGCGGCGCGCTATTATCGCGAGTGAATGCCACGATGCACAACCGATCACCCGCAGAATGTTCTAATGTCCTCGGCTGCGTCCAAACTCAGCACTGAAGAGCTTCCGCCCGGGGCGGCCGCTACGAGCCGCCGCCTTTCAGAGCAGCAGGCACGAACTTTTGAGGGTTACATCGCGGAAATCCTGGCCGCTTGCGGTCTGAATCTGGAACTTCCGCCCACGGCCGACACGCCGCGCCGCTTCCTGCAGGCGCTGCTCGATGCCACTGAGGGCTATGAAGGCGATCCAAAACTCGTACGGGTCTTTGACACCGAGTGCCGCGGCGGATCTGACTGCCGGCTGAGCCAAATAATCGAAGGACCGATCCCCTTCGCCTCGCTTTGCGAGCACCATGCGTTCCCGTTCTATGGTCGAGTATACATCGGGTACATCCCGCACGAACACATATTTGGGCTTTCGAAGCTCGTCCGCCTGGTGCGTTTGTACACGCGCCGTTTTGCGGTCCAGGAGCGCATTGGCCGGCAAATCGCAGATACGATGGTGGAAATCCTGCAACCGCATGCGGTGGCTGTTTACGTGACCGCACGGCATATGTGCATCCAGATGCGCGGCGTCCGCGCTGTGGCTCCACATACACGCACGACGGTCTGGCGGGGTGAATATGAGCGCAACCGCGCACTGCGAGCCGAGTTCCTGGCGGCCTGCGGAGTGGGACAGCGGACGGCATGACGGGCCGGACAGGACCACCGCTGGAGCATACTGCAGCATATAGGTATCCGGGAGCATAGTATCCATGATCCGTACCCAACGAGTCTACGAAAAACAGGGCAACGGCGGCGCGCACTACCTCGTCGAGCGCCTCTGGCCGCGCGGCGTCCGTAAGGAAGCGCTGCGCTTGGACGGCTGGTTGCGTGAAGCGGCGCCCAGCACCGAATTACGCCGCTGGTTCAGCCACGATCCGGCCAAGTGGGCCGAGTTCCGGCGACGGTACTTCGCTGAGCTGGATCGCAACCCGGATGCCTGGCGACCGTTGGCCGAGGCCGCTCGGCGGCGCGGCGTGACGCTCATGTACAGTTCGCATGACACTGAACACAACAATGCGGTCGCGCTTAAAGAGTACTTGGAAGCGCATTTGCGTGCGCGACCGGCCCGCGGGGCGCGTAGCGCCGCAGTGCGCGGATCGGCGCGGAAATAGGTTACGGCCGCAGCGTTGCCGCCTATGTCAACTGTGGAACAGCGCTCAGCTTGGAAGGAACAAACATGTTGGAACGTAGCTATAAGTACATAGTTGTGGGCGGCGGCCTGGCAGGAGCTTCGGCCGTGGATGCTATCCGCGAAAGCGATCCCAATGGCCCGCTCCTGCTGATCGGGGCGGAAAACCACTTGCCGTACGACCGGCCGCCCCTCTCGAAGTCGCTGTGGTTTGGCAGGAAGCAGCCGCGGGACGTCATCCTGCACGACCGGCCCTGGTACCTCAATCGCGGCATCGAGCTAGTGCAGGCCACGCGCGTGGTGGCGCTGGATGCGGGACAGAAACGCATCATAGACGAGCGCGGTCATGTCTATCGTTTCGATAAGTTGCTGTTGGCGACCGGGGGCACGCCGCGGCGCCTGACTATTCCCGGCGGCGAATTGCCGGATATCTGTTATTACCGCGGCATGGACGATTACCTCAGGATTCACCGGCTGGCCGCGCAGGCTCAATCGGCGGCCGTCGTGGGTGGCGGCTTCATCGGCTCCGAACTGGCCGCAGCGCTCTGCCACATTGGCCTGGGCGTCACCATGATTTTCCCCGGCCAATATCTTTGCCAGCGCGTGTTCCCCGAATCACTCGGCCGGGCGCTTAATGATAAGTACCGGCAGCGCGGCATCGAAATCTGGCACGATGATACACCGATAGCCATCGCACGAGACAATTCAGGCTTCCTGCTGCGCACCCGCGCCGGCCGCGAACTGCGCTGTGATCTGGTGATCGTCGGGATCGGCATCGACCCGGAGGTAGAGCTGGCCAGGCAGGCACACCTTCAGATAACTAACGGCATCGAAGTCAATGACCGGCTGCAAACCTCGCATCCGGACATTTATGCGGCGGGCGACAATGCGCGCTTCTGGTATGAGGCCTTGCACCGCCGCACGCGGGTTGAGCACTGGGACAATGCGCTGAGCCAGGGGCGCACGGCCGGCCGCAACATGGCCGGGGCGCGGGAACAATATACCCACATGCCGTATTTCTTCTCCGATCTCTTTGAATTCGGCTATGAGGCCGTGGGCGAAATAGATTCCACGCTGACGACGGTTGCGGGTTGGAAAAAAGAGCACGATACCGGCACCATCTACTATCTGCGCGACGAGAGCGTGCGGGGCGTTATGCTGTGCAACATCTGGGACAAGGTGGACTGGGCGCGCGGCCTCATCCGCCGCGGTGAAGTAATCGCTCCCGCGCAACTGGGCACTGTGGTTTAGCAACGCCACTGGGTTGCAGGTGCATTATGGGGCAGTCTGACAGGACCCCGCCGACGGTGCTAGTCATCTTCGGGGCGGGCGGCGACCTCGCCTGGCGGAAGCTCGTCCCGGCTCTGTATCACCTGTTCGTGGACAAGTGGCTGCCTGAGCAGTTCCAGATTTTGGGGATTGACCGCAAGCCTCTCGATGACCGGCAGTTTCGGGAGCGCCTGCGTAGCGGGGCCATGCATTTCGCCCGGTATGCTCCCGAATTGCCGAACTGGGGCCGTTTTGAGCAGCACGCCCGGTACGTTGCCGGCGACATCCACACGCCTGCCCCCTACGCGCGTCTGGCCGGAGAACTGCCGGCCCAGGACCAGGCCTGGGGCGCGCCCGCCCAGCACATTTTCTACCTGGCCGTTCCGCCGCACCTGATCGAGACAGTTGTCTCGCATCTTGGCCAGGCCGGCCTGGTCGCCGACCGGGGCCGCACGCGCGTGGTGATCGAAAAGCCGTTTGGACACGACCTCGATTCGGCCGCAAGGCTTAACCGCCTCTTGCTGGAGTCCCTGGCCGAGTCCCAGATTTACCGCATAGACCATTATCTCGGTAAAGAAACGGTGCAGAACATCCTGGCGCTGCGTTTTGCCAACAGTCTCTTTGAGCCGATCTGGAACCGGCGCTACATCGACCACGTGCAGATTACGGTGGCCGAGAAACTGGGCGTCGAGCACCGTGGGCGGTATTACGAGCGCGCCGGCGCGCTGCGCGACATGGTGCAGAACCACCTGATGCGGGTCCTGGCCAACATCGCCATGGAACCGCCCGTGACCTTCGAGGCCGACGAGGTGCGCAACAAGCGGCTGGACGTGCTCTGCGCCATTCGTCCGATCGCGCGGGCCGACCTGTCCAAATACGCCGCGCGCGGCCAGTACGGCCCTGGCCAGATCGACGGCCGGCCAGTTCCAGGTTATCGCCAGGAGCCCGACGTGGCGCCGGACTCGGCCACCGAAACCTATGTGGCGCTACAGCTCTTCGTCGACAATTGGCGCTGGCAGGACGTGCCTTTTTTCGTTCGCACCGGCAAACGGCTGCCGGTACGTCTGTCGCAAGCCTGCATTCAGTTCAAGCCTGTCCCGCATCGCTCGTTTCCTCCGTCCGCGGTTCAGGCTTGGGAACCCAATCGCCTGATCGTGTACATCACGCCTGAGGAGGGCGTACGGCTGCATTTTCTCGCCAAACGGCCGGGGCTCGAAATGCATCTTGATCAGGTTTGGATGCGGTTCTCGTACCGCGAGTTCTTTCAGACGCCGCCGCCGGACGCTTACGAAACGCTGCTGCTCGACGTAATGCGCGGCGACGCCTCTCTGTTCATGCGCGCTGACCAGACGGAGATGTCATGGACTGTCGTGCAGCCGATTTTGGAGGGCTGGGTTGACCAACGCCCCACCGACTTCCCCAACTATGCCGCCGGCCAATGGGGCCCCAGCATCGCCGACGAGCTGCTGGCGCGCGAGGGCCGGAGCTGGTTCAATTTTACCAGCCTCGATGCTCCCGATCGCGGCTACTAACCCTTTAAGTTCGTGCTGGCGCCAATCGAGGATCAACAAGCCCGCCGGCACACCTGCTGGAAGACGGCGATGGCCCGCTCGATCTGCGCGGCCGACACGTCCAGGTGCGTCAGCGCCCGCACTTGCCGCGGCCCGGTGGCGAACATCCACACGCCTTCATCGCGCATGCGCGCTACGAACTCAGCCGCCGAGCCCAGCGAATCCTCAATTTCGAACAGGACGATGTTGGTCTCTACGTCGCGTGGATTGAGCCGAATTCCCGGCAGAACGCTGATCGCCTCGGCCAGCCGCCGCGCGTGGGCATGGTCTTCCGCCAGCCGCTCAACGTTGTGATCGAGAGCATACTCTGCCGCCGCCGCCAGAATTCCAACCTGCCGCATGCCCCCGCCCAACATCTTGCGTACGCGATGCGCGCGGGCGATGAAGTCCTTCGGCCCGGCCACAATCGAACCGATCGGCGCGCCGAGCCCCTTCGAAAAGCAGATCGACACCGAATCAGCGTGCCGCGTGTACTCGACCGGGTCCAGCTTGCGGGCCACACACGCGTTCAACAGGCGCGCACCGTCAATGTGCAGGATTAGCCCGTGGCGATGCGCCGTTGCTCCCACTTCCGCCACCGTCTCAACCGGCCAGATCGAGCCGCCACCCCGGTTGGTGGTGTTTTCAATAATGACCAGCCGCGTGCGCGGAAAGTGTGATTCCGGCGGGCGAATAGCCGCTTCAACGTCCGCAGCGCTGTAAATTCCGCGCGGCCCGTTCAGTAGGCGGAAGCTGCACCCGGCGATCGCCGCCGGTCCGGCCGACTCGTAGTTGTAACTGTGAACGGTAACGTCAGCGATGATCTCGTCGCCCGGCTGCGTCCAGCCGCGGATGGCCACCAGGTTCGCCATGCTGCCGGAGGGCACGAACAGGGCCGCTTCCTTACCCAGCAGCCGTGCCACGCGCTCCTGCAGCCGCAGGACGGTCGGGTCGTCGCCCAGGACGTCGTCGCCGACCTCGGCCGCGGCGATCGCGGCCCGCATGCCTGGCGAAGGCCGCGTAACGGTATCGCTACGCAGATCGACGATGTCACTCTTCATAGGTCGCCCGCCAACGCTCGGCCGCCTCTTTCGCAGCCTGCTTCGTTTTTTCGAGCTCTTCCAGCTTGAGGCGGTTCTCGGCGCGCTCCCACCATTTGGTGGCTCTGCGCTCCCGGATCCCGCAGGCCTTGCAAATCGCGTCGTAGGCCACGATTTGCACCGTGCCGTCGTCCTCTACCAGCTTGTCCGCCAGTATCTCGGCCCCGGCCGGCGTTATTTTCCCGAGAGCCTCGGCCGCACGCGGCTTTTCCGCTTTCGCCAGCTCGAACAGCTTTTCCACGGCGGGCTTAGTGGACAGCGCGGCCAGCACCTCGTACGTTTCGAAGCGCACCTTGTTGTCCAATTTCTCACGCTCCGTCAGGCGGATCAGCGCCGCATCGGCCGACACGATGTTGAGATCGCGTATGGCGCCCAGGCCCGCGAGCAGCCGTTGCGGGTCGGCGTCCGGCTTATCGAGCTCCGGCTGAATTTCGCGGGTGAAGAGGTCGCGGCGATAGGAATCAAAGACCATCCGCATTTTGTCGGCCAACGTTTTGGGATCGGCCACGCCGCTGGGCGAAATCCGGTCGATGACCTTGCCGTCGGGCGTGGCGAATGCGATTTCCTGCGTCATGGTGGCAGGCAACCGCAGTTCCTGGAGCACGTCGCGGTGGGCGCTGCGGGAGAGGCGAACCGTAACAAAGCGCCGCGAAAGCTGCAGCACCTTGGGGTCGGTGAAAGCTTTCTTCTGGGCATTGTCGAGGTTGTTGTCCCGATCCTCATTCTTCCCCAAAACGTAGAACATGAGCGGCAACGACTTGTTCTTGGCCGTAGCGACGGCGGCGGGGACATCCGTGCGCCACTGGATAGTCTGCTGCGCCTCGGCCGTTTGCAGCGCACAGAACGCGACGAGGAACATCGAAACCAAACGGTACATGCCAAAACCTCCTTTTCGGCGGCCCCAGGCTGTCGCCGCAACGATAACCGGCTCAAAGGCGTCATTCTAAGAGCGGAGCCGAACCGTGTCGCCCCGGATTTCTGCGCGGGGACGATTGAGGGGCGGTCCGTCGGCGAGGCGCAGGCCGTGCGCTTAATTGTCTGCTATTTCCGACCCGCGCGCGCTGACAACCTATAATTTCAGCATGGCGCGGCGCTCTTTCCTGCTGCTGCTAGCCACGTTTGCGCTGCTCGGCGGCGCCCTATCCTGCCGTAAGCCCACTTCCGAGGTCCGGGCGGAGCTCGTTTCCGGAACGCCGACGCAGCAGGCCCGGGCGGCCGTGCGGCTGGCGGGTCGTCAAGACGTGGAATCCGTACCGGATCTGATCAGGTTGCTTGACGACCAAGACCCGGCCGTGCGAATGTACGCCATAATGGCATTACAGGACCTGACGGGCCGGACTTATGGGTATAAGTTCTACGCCTCGGAACAGGAGCGTGCGGCGGCGATTCAGCGCTGGCGAGAAGCCCTGCGTCGGGGCGAAATTCCCGCTGCCGTCAGACAAGAGGGCGTTTAGAAGCGCTCCCGAAGACGCGCTCGGTTGATGCGCGGCGTCGGAACCGTAATCCAAAGGCGACCGTAACCGATTCTCTATAGTATGAGCGCCCTGTTTCAGCGGAAAAACCTGCTGGAACTGGACCTGCCGAGCGACCCGCGGTTTCTCTGCAAGGTTCGCAGAACCGTCTGCGACTGGTCGTTGCAGCACCGCTGGACCGCCCAACAGGCAGCCAAGATCGCGCTGGCCGTGGATGAAGCGATCACCAACATTATCCGCCACGCCTACAAATGCGACCCCAACAATCGCATTCTTCTGACCGTCCGGGCCATTCGAAAACCGAGCGAGGGAGTCGAAATCCGGCTGCGGGACTTCGGTCAGTTTTGCAACCCCGAGCAAATTCAGGGTCGGGCGCTCGAAGATATCCGGCCAGGCGGCTTGGGCGTGCATATCATCCGCGCGATGATGGATTTCGTAGAATACGCGCCCGCGCCCGGCGGCGGTACCCTGCTGATAATGCGAAAATTCAGAGCTTCAAAGGCGGCCAAGCCCGAGGTGGCGAAAAATGCAGAACCCCGCAAAAGGTCTGCGAATCAATAGCGCGGTGCGTGAGAGCGGACCCGTCGTGCGCGTTTCGGGCGAGGTGGATTTGCGCACCAGCCCCCAAATGCGCGAAGTCCTTCTACGAGTGGCCCACAAAAATCCCAAGCGGCTGATCGTAGACCTCTCGGATGTCAGCTATATGGACTCCTCCGGCGTGGGCACGATGGTCGAAATCAAGCGCCTGGTCGAACGGGGCGGCGGCCGCCTCGTGCTGGCGGGTCTCCAGCCGCGCGTTCGCAGCGTTTTCGAGGTTACCCAGCTCGACCGCTTCTTTGACATTGCCAAGGATATCAACGACGCTACGCACTTGTGAGCGACAGCCCCGAAAGCGCCGGTAGCGCATTCTGGTTTCGCGGCCCCGCGGCCGTCGGCGCCGGCCTGCGCGCCGCGCTGGATCGCGTGGGGCGCGGATTCGTGTACGTCGGCGGCATCACCCGCCTGCTCGGAACGGTTATTCAGCGAACCTGGTACGCCGTGCGCGGCCGTGGCACACGAATCCACGCCAGCTCGCTGACAGCCCAAATGGTGCGCGTCGGCGTCCGCGCCATTCCGCTGACCATCCTGGTGCAAATCTTCATCGGCATCATCCTGGCGCTGAACATGGCGCCAACGTTACAGGCATACGGCCAAATCCAGCGTACAGCCGACATCATCGCGATCGCCATTTTCCGCGAACTGGGGCCGCTCATCACCGCGGTTCTGCTGAGCGGTTTCGCCGGCGCATCTATCGCCGCCGAGCTCGGAGCCATGGTGGAGGGCGAGGAGATTAAGGCCCTGCGCGCCCATGCGCTCGACCCGATCCGGTTTCTGGTCATTCCGCGCATCGTGGCGACGGCAGTCATGATGCTCGGACTTACCGTGCTGGCCGACGTCATGGGCATCATCGGCGGGCTACTGGTTTCCGTGACCACGCTGAACCTGACCGTCGCCGGCTACCTGACTTCGACGCAGCTCGCCTTGACGCTTCACGACTACTTCACGGGCCTGTTCAAGGGCGGCGTCTTCGGCGGCATCATCGCCATGATCGCCTGCTATGAGGGCTTGAACACCAGCGGTGGCGCCGAAGGCGTCGGACGGGCGACCACCACCACCGTCGTAAAGAGCATCGTATCGCTGATCGGGGCCGACGCGCTCTTCACCGCCATCTTCTATGCAGTGGGTTGGTAGCGGCGCATAATCTTGACGTATGCCGATCGTGATCGGAATTGATGAAGCCGGCTACGGGCCGCAACTGGGACCGCTCGTGCTCGGGGCGACGGTGTGGCAAATCCGCCCCGACGTGCTCGAGCAGGACCACTGGCAATGCCTTAAGGACGTGGTCTGCCGCAACCCCGGCCGGCGCGAGTGGCGCCTGCCGGTAAACGACTCAAAGCAGATCCACGACACCAACTGCATCGCACCCCTCGAGCGCACCGTGCTGGCCTTCGCACTCAACGCCGGGCTGACCACCGGCCGGCTCGATCAGTTCCTGTGCGGCTTATGCGGGGCGGCGGCTGAGTTCGGTCCGCCTTGGTATCGAAATCTCGCCCAACCGCTGCCGATCGACCGGGTGCGTTCCGCCCACACCGCCATCGCCGCTCGCCTGGGCAGGGCCATGGACGCCTGCGGCCTGCGGTGCTGCGGCCTGCTGGCCGAAGTCGTTCCTGAGGATCAGTTCAATCGTCGCATGGCTCAGACGCACAACAAGGCCGAGTTGCTGCTCGAAGGCGTTCTGCGGCTGATGCACCGCGCGACCGCGGCCTGCGGCGAGCAGGACGTGCTCATCCACGTCGACCGCCTAGGCGGGCGCGACGATTACGGCCCCATGTTGCTGCGCGCCTTTCCGCAGCGCTATCTGCACGTGCAGGAGGTTTGCGAGACGTGCAGCCGTTACCGTCTGGCGACACAGCGCAGCGACTGGCTGATCGATTTCACCGTGGACGGCGATCAGGTGCATATGCCCGTGGCCCTGGGCAGCATGCTCGCCAAGTACATCCGCGAAGCCCTCATGCGCCAGTTCAACGCCTACTGGCGCAGTTTGTTGCCGGATTTGCGCCCGACCGCCGGCTACTACGGCGACGCGCGGCGCTTCCTGTCCGATATCCAGCCGGTGGTTGCCCGGACGGGGTTGAAGTGGGACGACTTCGTTCGCGTGGCGTAGTTAGTTTCGAGTCGCGAGTTTCGAGTGCCGCGCGGAACCCTGGCAAGAGCGTTAGAATGCCATCGGCGGGTTTCCGGCCGGCGTTTTTCTGAGAGTTGTTAATGGAAAGCTGCCCTCATCCTTCGATTAGCTCGGGAGG